>JAEXJU010000109.1 GCA_023448955.1 Bacteroidota bacterium | reverse complement strand
CTGCTGAACCTTATAAGTGATCTCTGATGCTACAGATGCAAACGGCCAAGCTTCTTGCAGAATTACCAGTCTGTTGGTTTTCTTAACAGATTCAAGAACTGTATCATAATCCAATGGACGAACGGTTCTCAGGTCAATTACTTCTACAGAGATTCCTTCTTTTTCAAGATCTGCCGCTGCCTGAAGTGCCAGTTTCATAATCTTGCCGAAAGATACCAAAGTGACATCTTTACCTTCTTTCTTGATATCGGCCTTCCCGATCGGGATATAATATTCTTCTTCAGGGATTTCCATTTTATCTCCATACATCTGCTCAGATTCCATGAAGATTACCGGATCATTATCCTGAATTGCTGTTTTCAGAAGTCCTTTTGCATCGTATGGATTGGAAGGCACTACGACTTTCAGTCCAGGACAGTTGGCATACCAGCTTTCGAAAGCCTGAGAGTGTGTTGCTCCCAACTGACCGGCAGAAGCTGTTGGCCCACGGAAAACCGCAGGGCAGTTCCACTGACCACCACTCATCTGATAGATTTTTGCAGCATTGTTAATAATCTGATCAATAGCCACCATCGAGAAGTTGAATGTCATAAACTCTACTATCGGACGGTTCCCATTCATTGCAGCACCTACAGCGATACCTGTGAAACCAAGTTCGGCAATTGGTGCGTCGATGATTCTTTTTGGTCCGAATTCGTCCAGCATTCCTTTGGAAGCTTTGTAAGCACCGTTATATTCGGCCACTTCCTCGCCTACAAGAAATATGGATTCGTCTTTGCGCATTTCCTCACTCATTGCCTGAGCGATCACTTCACGAAATGTATATTCTTTCATTTTGAAACTGTTCTTTTAAAATTGAAGTACAAAAGTATTAATTTTTTTATTATTCGCATAACAAAAAAGGCTTCCGAATGGAAGCCTGTGATTTATCATAATTTTAATTAATCAACTTTATGCCAAGTCTGAGTTTTTACAGCAATTCCTAAAATAAGAGCTTTTACCTTAAGCTCATTGCCTTCTCTCACGATTTCAGTTTTGTAAGATTTACCATCTTTTGGATTAGTGATTGAACCCCCGGAAAATTCATTACCATCTTTTGAGAGATCTCGGATAATTTCTAAACCTATTAATGGTTTATTTTTGCGATCATCTTTACATTTTACACAATTGTTATTTTCAGGTTTTATAAGCAATTGTACAATTTTACCATAATACTTTCCATTTGGTTTTTTCCAAATTTCTACTATGGATTTTGGTTTTCCGGTTTCGTCATCAATTGTTTTCCATTTTCCTTCGATCTGTGCAAATGAAAGAACACCAATGAATGATAAGGCAAATGCTAAAATTAATTTTTTCATTGTCTTTATTTTAAGTTTGTTTGTTTTTGATAATAATTAATCCTTAACGTTAAATTAACATTGCTAAAAATATAAATTTATTTTAAACAAACAATATTTTTTTGCTATCCAAAGCATAAATATAGTAAGATGAGCAATTATTCAGATTTTAAACGATAACAATCAATACAATTTTCTGTTGATAACCCGATCCATATAATCCTGATACCAGCCTTTCGCTTTTTCAATTCCGAGTTTTTGTTCGTCGGTCAGGTTTTTATGGATCAGATTTTTAGACAGACCCAAATCTGTTTTATCATAGATTCCTGTAACATCCTTTCCATTAAAAGTGTAAATAAAATTACCAATGATCATCTGCTCCTGAATTGAGTCAGAATTAACGATGATATAATGTTCATTTTTTCCGGATATTAGACTTCTGCCCCAGCTTCTGATTTTTTTATTATAACCTATTAAATCTGCCAAAGTTGGATAAATATCTATTTGCTGAGCAAAACCTGCATCTACACCCTTGAGATTATACTTTGGATTTGGCGAGAAAAATAATATCGGAATTGCAAACCGGTTCATTGTCTTCAGATATTCCGGATATTGAACCTGATTGGTATGATCTGCGGTAATTACAAAAATAGTATTGTTATACCAAGGTTGTTTTTTGGCAGTTTCGAAAAACTTCTTTAAAGAATAATCCGTATATCTTATTGGCGCATGGATTTGCAACGATCCTGGCTTGAATTTATTCTGATATTTTTCCGGAATTTTAAACGGATCATGTGAAGATGCAGAAAACAGTGTTGCCATAAATGGCTGTTTCTTTCCAATATTCTTTGCAAAATACTGGAAAAACGGTTCGTCCCAGATTGCCCAGATTCCATCAAAATCATCATCATTATTATATTCGTTTTTTCCGTAATAATGTTTAAAGCCCAGAATGTTACCAAATCCCTGAAAGCCCATTGAGCCGTTTGGAGCTCCGTGATAGAAACTGGTATCATAACCCATTTCATTACAAACAGAAACAATGGACTGAATTTTCTGATTAGAATATGGGGAACTGGTGAAAGCATCCGTAAGGCTGGGAATTCCTGCCAGAACCGAACTCATCCCGTGGATAGATTGTCTCCCGTTAGCAAATGCGTTGGTGAAAATGAGACTCTCATTGGCCAGACTATCCACAAATGGTGTATAGGAAACAAAATCTTTTATATCAGTATTCTTATTAAAAGCGCCGGAATATTCTTTTGCAAAGCTTTCCATAATAAAAATAACAACATTTGGTTTCTGCTCCACTTCATTCTGATAAAGCTTATAAGGTTTAATCTCTTGTTGTATAAAATCCTCGCTCACAAAATGAACCAATTTAAAATTATTGGTATTAATGGTTCTCAAAAATGAAAAAACGCTGTTCAGTACCAGATTGGCCTGCTGAGGATTGGTTACATGTTTATTAGCATCGACTAAATTAATCGGCCTTGTAGAATGTTTGAAATCACCTCGGATTCCGCCAACAGTAAGTGTGGCGATAACGCAAAGACTGACTACAGAAGAAACAAAATACAGAACAAGATTCGTAGGCTTTTTTTCTTGGATCTTAACTTTTTTATAAAGCAAAACCCACGCAACCAAAATAAGGACAAACCATATAAACACGAAAGGATGTTGCAGCAATGCGTTGAAAAAAACCTTCCCAAGATTGTCTTCATTTTTGCCAACATCGATAGCAGCTGACGTAAGTCTTGCCTGGCTGAATCTGAAATAGATAATATCTCCGAAGTTCATAGAAAAGGCTATTCCATTCGTAATAAAATACCAGTAGAACAGAAATTTCTGATATGATCTCTTTGTATTAATGGTAAGTGGAATAATACTGAGCAGAATAAAAACAGCATTGATGTAAAGAATTGCGGTTGTATCAAACGCAGTTCCGTAATATGCGAGACTGAAATACTCCGAGATACTATTGACTTTTATAAGATCACTGTTGAAAAACCAAAATAACAGCCTGGCAGTCTGGTAAAAGAAAAAAACCAGAAATAACCTGTAAATTAAGGCAACGAGTTCTTGCCGTCTCCAATTGTTCATCCTGCAAAATTACAAAAAGATAGAAGTTGCAAGTTGCAAGTTGCAAGTTTTTCTTCAGGAGTTGAAAACTTCACCCATCCATCATTCGACAATTTTCTTACTTTTGTGATATGAATTTTATCAAAAACAATCTCGCCAATGCTTTTACTTTAGGGAATCTTTTCTCGGGTTGTGTCGGGATCATACACTTAATAAATGAAGATTATCAGGCGACTGCATTTTGTATTATCATTTCTCTTGTTCTCGATTTTTTCGATGGTTTTATTGCAAGAGCGATGAACTCAAGCAGTAATCTTGGCGGACAACTGGATTCATTGGCAGATATGGTGAGTTTCGGATTTTTGCCAGGCGTGGTAATGATGAAAATGCTTGAACCTTCTGGTAACCAATTTTTCGGAATCGAATTACCTTTTGAAATCAAATATTTTGGGTTTTTGATTACGATTTTCTCTTGTCTCAGGTTAGCGATCTTCAATTTGGATGATGACCAAAAATATTATTTCAAAGGTTTGAATACACCAAGTAATACGATTTTGATTTTTGGGATTTATTATACTTTTTTTGTTTTTGGCGAGAAAAGCTCAGAAGCGTCCAAAATTTTAAGACTAATTTTTGAGTACAGTGATTTGATTTTAATTTCGATAACTCTAATAAGTTCCTGGCTTTTAATAAGTCCAATCAAAATGATTGCAATGAAATTCAAATCAAAACAACTGAAAGATAATTACCCAAAACTGGCTTTATTGATTGGTGCAATTTTAATTTTAATAATTTTCAAAACAGTCGGAATTCCATTAGTCATTGTTTATTATATTTTAGTTTCACTGATATTTCAAAAACAACTTAAATAGCCGGAAGATGGAAGTCAGGTGTTGGAAGTTTAAAACTATAATATTCATAAAATATATTTCTCGCAGATCTGGCAGATTAAGCTAATTTTCAAAAATAAATCTGAAAAATTTCCTAATCTACGAGAATTAAAATCATTTATCAACTATCACTTATCATTTATAAAACTATGAATCTCAAACTATATAAACCGCTTTGTATTTTCGATCTAGAAACCACGGGAACCAATATCGGTAAAGACAGAATTGTAGAAATTTGTATTCTGAAAGTCAATCCAGACGGATCAAGGGAAAGCAAAACCTGGAAAGTTAACCCTGAAATGCCAATCCCAAAAGAATCTTCCGCCATTCATGGAACTTATGATGCGGATGTGGCAGACGCTCCTACCTTCAGAGAAATCGCGCCGAAGGTCATGGAGATGATTAAAGATGCTGATTTAGGCGGCTTCAATTCCAACAGGTTTGATATTCCCGTTCTGGCAGAAGAAATGTTGCGGTCTGATATAGATTTTGACCTTAGTAAGCATCGCTTTGTGGACGCACAAACTATTTTTTTCAAAAAAGAGCCAAGAAATTTGGGAGCAGCTTACCAATTCTATTGTGGGAAAACTTTAGAAAATGCCCATTCTGCAGAAGCTGATGTGATGGCCACTTTTGAAGTGCTGGATGCACAGGTCGGAAAATATGACGATGTACCAAACGAAATTGCCGAACTGAGTGATTTCTCTTCGCAGAACAGATTTGCAGATTTGGCTGGTATGATTCATTTTGATGAAAAGGATCAGGAGATTTTTGCGTTTGGAAAGTATAAAGGTCAGAAGGTTAAAGATGTTTTCCAGAAAGATCTTGGCTATTATGGCTGGCTTCAGAATGCCGACTTCCCGTTGTATACCAAGAAGATATTCACTAAAATACAACTGAAATCAAGATTTTAAAATCGTAGAACAGATGAGCAAAATTATATTAACCATTACTTTATTAGTCATTTCTAATATATTTATGACATTGGCATGGTATGGTCATTTAAAATTCAAGCAGATGGACTGGTTTCATAATCTCGGATTAGTGTCCATCATTTTAATCAGTTGGGGCATTGCTTTTTTTGAATATTGCTTTCAGGTTCCGGCAAACAGAATTGGATTTAAGGAAAACGGAGGTCCTTTTAACCTTTGGCAGCTGAAGGTGATGCAGGAAGTTATTACACTTAGTGTCTTCACGATATTTACCATTGTATTTTTCAAAGAAGAAAGTTTTCGTATGAATCATCTCATAGGATTTATTTTCCTGATTCTGGCCGTTTATTTTATCTTTAAGAAATAATTTTAAACAAAATCATTATTCATAATTATGAAAATCATCTGCATCGGAAGAAATTACAGCGAACACGCCAAAGAATTGGGAAACGAAGTTCCGGAAGATCCGGTTATTTTTATGAAACCTGATACTTCTGTTCTTAAAAAAGGTTCAGATTTTTATATCCCTGAGTTTTCTGATGATGTCCATTATGAATTGGAAGTGGTTCTGAAAATTTCTAAAGGCGGAAAATACATCCAGAAAGAAACAGCTTCAAAACATTATGAAGAGATCGGCCTTGGCATTGACTTTACGGCTCGGGATCTACAGTCAAAACTGAAAAATAAAGGCTTACCTTGGGAATTGGCAAAAGGCTTTGATGGCTCAGCGGTTTTATCAGACTTTGTTTCAAAGGAAAATTATGATCTTCAAAACCTGAATTTTTCATTGACAAAAAATCAGGAACTGGTTCAAAATGGCAATACAAAAGATATGATTTTCAGCTTCGATGACATAATTGCATTTGCTTCTCAATACTTTACACTGCGTGTTGGCGACCTGATTTTTACAGGGACACCTCAAGGTGTAGGAAAAGTAATGGAAAATGATTTTCTGGAAGCTTATCTGGAGAATCAAAAAAAGTTCGGTTTAAAAATCCAGTAATGCGTTAGCTCTGGCTAAATTTTTGCACTCAACCTTATATAACTTTGATTATGAAAAAAATTATTTTACCTGTAGATTTTTCAGACAGCTCAGATCATTTGGTAGATTTTGCTGTTGGTTTTGCGAAAGATATTAATGCTGCTATTTCTCTTATACACGTTGCTGCCTCTGATATTGGATTTGTAATCGGCGATATGGGTTTTCAGTATTTTCCCGAGGTAGAGGAAAACGAAATAAAATTTGAACTGAAGGAACTTAATAAACTTGAGCAAAGAATCATATCTCAGGGTGTTAGTTGCACACACATTTTGAAGCAAGGTGTAGCGGGAGATACTATTCTGGAATATGCCGAGGAAAATAATGCAGATTACATTGTAGTAGGATCACACGGCAGAAGTGGTGTGTATGATGTTTTTATTGGAAGCCTGACGAAAGAAATTACAAGAAAGTCAAAAATTCCTGTCTTGGTAGTGCCTTGTCACAATGACTGATTCTTTATTTACTCAATAAAAATAACCCGTCTCGTTACTCAAACAAGACGGGTTTTTTATAAATATAATCAATTTATTTAACCTTCGTTTTTATAGATCTTTGGATCATAGTAAGGATGTTTTCCTTCTGTAGGAGAATAATACTGCTTGTCTTTTTGTCCTCCTAATGTAGAGACAAGGATATAGCACCAGTAGCAGAAAAACCCTGAAGCTACAAGAAACAAGATCCAGTTCAGAACATTGCCTGTAAGAGTAAAAAAACCGAAAGACCATTTGAAAGCTGCGCTTAATGCTAACCAGAAAGATGTCATCTTTTTTCTTTTTTTAAATTAACTTTGCACAAATTTATAAAAAATGTTTCGATTACTTTCTAAAGAAAGCAATATTTTTTCTGTTCCGGTGTATATCGGTGTTCTTTTTCTCATTTTCATATCGCTTAATCTGTTAGATTTCAAAAACATAGATTATATATCAACCGGAATCACCTTTGTTGGAATCAGTTTGGGATATTTTTTATTTAACAAAATTGCACTTAATCAGTTTTCGCATCTTCCTTTGTTTTTATATACTTCTTTCGTAATATGTTTTTATCCGGGCGATATAGATCTTGGATTGGCATTCACATTCTTTACAAGTGCAATTATTCTGCTTATTTTAACCAGCCAGGACGACTATCTACGGAAAAGTTCTTTTTTACTCGTAGGATCCATTTTGGCTTTTAATTATCTTGTTTTCCCGCCCAGCTGGCCTTTGGGTGTTTTTGTGATATTTCATATTATAGGAACTTCAGGAAGAATTGGTCTTAATATTTTCAGGCTGATTTTCGGCGCAGCAATTATTGTCCTCAGTTATGGAGGATTAATGTATCTTATCCATTATACAACATGGGACAGAACATATCTCCCTTTTAATGGGAATTTTGATTTCATGGAATCATATTATCCTTTATATATTCTTGCTCCTGTTTTCCTGTTGCTGGTCTATTCTATTTCGGATCACTTTAAACATTATAATGAGAAAAGCCCGATAAGCAGGTATAAATATACATTCGTTTTAGTATTTTCATTGGCACAACTCATAACCATTATATTTTATATGGGAACAAATTATGAATATTTGCTGCTTCTTGCTATGCCGGCAAGCATCATCCTGAGCCGAATGCTGCGTTTTCTTCCAAAGTACTGGATGCAGGAAGCTGGACTTTGGATTATCGTATTTACGCTTGCCATATTTAAAATAATTACTTTTGCATAAATTTTAAAACCATTAATGAAGAATGATTCAAATAGATGATAAACTGATTTCTGAAGATATATTCGCCGAAAGCTTTGTCTGCAACCTTGCCAAATGCAAAGGCGCCTGCTGTGTAGATGGCGATACAGGTGCACCACTAGACAAGGA
>JAEXJU010000088.1 GCA_023448955.1 Bacteroidota bacterium | reverse complement strand
AAATATGTTAAGATGCTTGTTATTGGAATAGCCGGAGGAACAGGATCCGGTAAAACTACTGTGGTCAATAAAATCCTTCAACAGCTTAATGCTGAAGGTGTTAATGTTCTTTCGCAGGATAATTATTACCACGATAATCAAAATCTTACACTATCCGAGAGAGAAGTTCTGAATTATGACCATCCTAAATCTATAGATTTTGAGCTTTTACTGGAACATGTCAAGCAGCTTAAAAATAATAAAAGTATTGAACAACCGATTTACTCTTTCGTAACACACTCACGTTCTGGTGATTTTGTAACAGTTGAACCCAAAAATGTCTTAATCGTTGAGGGGATTTTGGTTCTTACCAATAAAGAATTATTAAAGGAATTTGACCTGAAAGTTTTTGTCCATACAGATTCTGATGAAAGACTTATCCGAAGAATCCGAAGAGATACACAGGAAAGAGGCCGTGATCTGCAGGAAGTTTTACACCGCTATCAGACAACCTTAAAGCCTATGCATCAGGAGTTTATCGAGCCGTCTAAAAATGAAGCAGATCTTATTGTTCCAAATATGAAACAAAATTCTGTAGCGATAGATTTCTTAACAACAGTGATCAATAATTCACTGAAAAAAGCCCACTAAAGATGAAAGAACTGATTAAAGATATCAAGAAAAAATCGCCAACACTCAAGTTCTTTAAAACTTACGTTTTCAATAAATACGTTTTAACGCTTACAGGATTTTTGGTGTGGATGATATTTTTTGACAGTACATCTTTTTTAGTTATAAATGAACTAAACGGCGAAATCAAACGTTACGAAAATCAACTTGATTTTTATAAAACTGAGTACGAAAAGAATGACAGATTCTTTCGCAAGCTTATGAATAACAAACAAGAGAAAGAAAAATATGCACGTGAAAACTATTTTATGAAAAAACCTAACGAAGAGATTTTCATTTTGGTTGTAGATAGTGCAAAAATTGCTAAAAAATAGAATATGGATTTCGTGAAAAATGGTTCGGAAGATTGGGAAAAGCTTGTGAAAAAGCAGCTCAAGACAGATAATATTGATGAAATTCTTCAAAAAGAAAATTTAGAAGACATTATTGTAAAACCTTATTATCAATCCTTTTCCGAATATAAAATTCTGCCGAAATCAGAAGAAAGCACACATTTGGTAGCCCGTTATCGGGACAATATTTCTGATCAGGCATTTGCATTTCTTCTGGATGAAAATGTGGATAGACTCCAAGATAAAGCCATATTTATAAACAACTCGGATTTAGCAGAACATATTTTGACGGAAGAAACCAATCGTTATTTTTCTTTGATTGATGTTTTTTCGGATGACAATACTGCTGCTATTAATGAACACCTTTGCGGGGAATTATTATCAAAAAACTTTGAAAAACAAATTGGTATAGATGTAAGTGTTCATCAGAATGCTGGAGCGTCTGTTATACAGCAACTGGCTTTTGCGCTGGCCAAATCTAAAGAACTGACCGAAAAATATGGTTCGGAAATTCTTGAGAAACTGATTTTCCGATTTGCAGTGGGTTCTAATTATTTTTTTGAGATCGCAAAAATCAGAGCTTTTAAATATCTGTTTAACCAGTTATCCAAAGAATTTGATAAAGATTTGATTCCCTATATTTTTGCTGAAACTTCACTCAGAAATAAAGCGAAAAATGATGAAGAGAATAACCTGATTCGCTCCACTTTGGAATTGGCTTCTGCAATGATTGCAGGTGCAGACGCTGTTTTCTCAAACGATTATAAAATAGATAATACAACAGAACTTTCCGAAGAAATATCCTTCAAACAACAGGTTGTTTTAGCATATGAAAGCATCATTAATGTGTTTGAAGATGCGAGTTCCGGTAGTTATTTCATAGAAGAGATCACACAGCAATTTGCGGAAAAATCCTGGAAATTATTCTTAGAAATCGAAGAAAAAGGCGGTTATCTGGAATTACTCAAAACCGGAGAAATTCAGAAAATAATATTCGAACAGGCTATAAAAGAACAAAAATGGGTTGAAGAAGGCAGAATCAAATTAATTGGTGTCAATCTTTATCCAAAATTAGATATAAAGAAAACAGTTGATGAACTTTATAGTGCAGATAAAATCAAGAAAGTTCGTCTGGCAGAAATGTTTGAGTAAATAAATAATTTTAAGTTAGAATATTTTCAAATTCTTTAAAATATTAATGAGAATTCGGAACTCTTAACTAATTCACTATCTTTGCAAAAATTTTAGAATAATGAGCGGAGACGGAAATCAATCAGGTAGAAACAGAAAACCAAGACCATCTGGAGGCAGCAGACCTTCCGGAAACTCCCGTAGCTCCAGTGATAGCAGAGGAAAATCAAGTAACGGAAAATCTTTCGGAAATTCTAAAGGCCCTAAAACGACAAGAGGCGGAGACCGATTTGACAGCCGTGATAAATATGAGAATGGTGACAGAAAATTCGGTCCTAAAAAACCTTTTAGCAGAGCCGAAAAAGACGAAGATAAAACCAAATCTTTTATTCAGAAAAGAAGATTTGATAAAATAAGCAAGTCAGTTCCCAAAGAATCCATCAGACTTAATAAATATATTGCTAATTCCGGAATCTGTAGTAGGAGAGAAGCGGACGAACTTATTACGCAAGGTCTTGTAGAAGTTAACGGAAAAGTGGTTACTGAAATGGGTTATCAGGTTCAGAAAACCGATAGAGTTGTTTTCGATGGACAGAATATCACGCCGGAAAAACCGGTTTATGTTCTTCTGAACAAACCAAAAGGTTATATCTCTACAACCAAAGACGAGAAAGCGAGAAAAACGGTAATGGATTTGACCGCAAATGCTTCTCCATATAGAATTTTTCCGGTAGGCAGACTAGACAGACAAACTACTGGTGTCATTTTACTGACTAATGACGGACATCTTACTAAAAAGCTGACGCATCCGTCTTTCAATATGAGGAAAATCTATCATGTGACATTAGACAGAAAACTTTCTACAGAAGATCTTAGATCCATTGCAGATGGAATTCGCCTGGAGGAAGGTGTTGCAGAAGTGGATAGCATCTCATACATCGAAGGCAAACCAAAGAATGAAATTGGGATAGAGATTCATATTGGCTGGAACAGGGTGATCAGAAGAATCTTCCAAAAACTCGGTTATGAAGTGGAAGCATTGGACAGAGTAATGTTTGCAGGTCTGACCAAGAAAAATATCAAACGAGGACATTGGAGAATCCTTACAGAGCAGGAAGTGAATAATCTTAAAATGTTATAACAAATAATCCTCAGAATTTTCTGAGGATTTTTTATATAACTGAAACCCGACTGCAACTTCTAAAAATTTACCCTGATATCTGCCGGGTTTCTCATTTTAATGACAACTTTATCTATGTCATCAAAAATTTCGTAATCAATTTCTTCATAATGATCCTCATCCACGGCTTGCTTGATGTCTATTTCAGCAAATCCAATCTCATCTCTGGGAATATCGAGTAAAAATTTGTTAGAAGTGGCCGGTCGCGTAAAATGTTCTTTTTTGAAATCTATAAACTGCATAACTTAAGTATTTTTTTGGTTGACATAAATCGTTATTACAAACACTATGCTAAGATTTAACTAAAATCGTTGCAGCCTTTACATTAAAACTAAATATTAAAAAAAAATCAGTTTTAAAATCTTCCTTTTCATAGTAACTTAGATGGATAATGTGCTTATTCTAAATCTAACAAAAAAAATTATAAAACTGAACTATATTTAAAAAAAAATTATCTATAATGAAAAAAACTTCCCGATATTCAGGAAGTTTTTTATTCAATTTTTATCTCGATTTTATAAAACCTTTTATCAGAAAGGTTTTTTTGTTTATCAAATGATTAATTTAATAAAACAGAAATAAAAGACGTTAATCATTATTTTATCTCATCATAAAAAAGAATTTTATCATTTTTATCGAAGCTGATGATGATGATTTCCCTGTTTTTAGCCTCATCATTGTTGAAGAATTTAGCTCTTGGCGGTACATTGGGTTCGTCGGAGAGATTTGGATTCCAATACAGTAATTCTCTGGTGTCTTTTATAATTTTTTTATAATTGTCACTGGTGATGTCTGGTTGTTCAAACTCAATGGCTTTATCATAACCTCTGAGCAGAGTTTTATTGGTAAAATCTTTTTTATCATCGGATTTGCTTCCCATATTGCCTCGCTTGGTATATACCGCAACAGCATTACCAGCCAGCCCGTCATTTTTGAGCACTTTCACCATTGCTATATTGCTTATCGGTATTGAATTGATCATACTGGCATCAACAGGAATTTCGTCCAGAAAAAGCTTGGCTTGAGATCCTCTTATAGATGGGATATAATTCCCGGAATTATCCATTGTGAAGGTCAGTCCCGCTGCACGTCCCTGCAACCATTGAAGAACATTCAGTGAAGTCTGTGCGTCCTGGTTTTCATTAACAAAATCAAAAATAGTTGCATTGAAACTACTGAATCGCCCGCTGGAAAGTTGCTTGTCCAGTTCTGCCGTCAAATCTTTTTTCTTCCCTGTGAGCTGAACTTCTTCTATCTGGATTTCGTCATTGCGGATGGATTTCTGATTGGCAATATTTTGCAGAGCATTTGCCACAGCTTGATTAACCGTTGTTTTGTCTGTGGTAAGATGATAATTACTGGCAGGCAAATTCCCTTTGTAAGGAATATTTTCATTGAGTGTCTGGAAGGTCATACTCAGCTTATCTGTATCGGAAGAATTTTCTTTGTTAAGGTAATAAGAGACAGTTAATGGCTCATTAAAACTAAGATTATCCAGATAGATATAACCATTATTGTCCGTCTGTGCCTGAGAAATCCCATTTTGAATATTCTCGCCTTGGAACAGCAGATTTACTGTGGTATTAGGAAGTGAAATGCTATTTTTGGTAATTCGTCCTTTAAAGCTAAGGTTAGATTTAGGAATATATTTGACTTCAGGTGTTTTTCCGGATAATAAGTCGTTCCAATCAAATCTTTTCCATTGCTCTGTAATTAGCAAAGCATCCAGCGCATCAGAATTGGCGTCTTTAGTAAAATATTGAGCCGGTGAAAATATATTTGAAGTAATATCACCTGTAAGCCAAGGCGAACTAAGAATATTATCCTTATTTTGATTGGCAGGAACATTATTTACATCCCGAACTAAAACAGTGTAATGCTGATAATCTGCATCCGGATGTAAATCAAAACTATTAAATGTCCGTGGTTGATTATTTAAAGACATATCGACAAATTCCGGCTGGCTGATGCTCAGGTTTTTTGGTTTGATGAAACATAATCTTTTTGCGACCAGGTTTTCTTTGTCATCAAAAATACTTAATTGCAATATTCCGTTGATATCATCGCTAGCTTTGATGGGAATTTTGCTAGATGCGTCTGGCGCATTCGCTTTAATATTGGCTTTGTATGCCAATTGATTATTTATCGTTCCGACGATTGTGTAACCTTGCAAACCGTTTGTGAGTCCAGAACTTTTGATATTAAACTGAATGCCTTCAGAATTACTGTTAGCCTGAATGCTGATTCCGGCCTCCGAGACTTTTGGTAATGTTATGGTTTGTTTCTGACCTTGATTATCTTCTACAATTGCTTTGTATATTTTTCCGGATCTAGGCGTTAATAAAAATGTGCCTACATTTTGGTCGATACTTTTAAAAGAAACTAATTTTTCATTGGGTTTTTCCGAATCGATAATATAACCGCTCCAGCTTGCCGGCGGCGTTCCTTGAGAATTTATTCTAATTGCTACTTTGGAAGGAAGTCCATTGACAAAAGTTCCGCCTTCTGGAAAAACGGCTGCTGTCCATTTGGTATTTTTATCCAAAATCAATTTCTGTTCAGAATTAGGATTGTAAATTGGAACAGTTTTCAGATAATTAAATTCCTCCGGAAAATTCGCCATCCAGGTTGTGTAGGCTCTTATATAATACACATCTTCCTTCAGCGCATTGGTAAGGTTGAATGTTCCATCGCCTTCACCATTCGTTAGAAAGATGGTTCTTTTATCGACCAGATTTTTCTGATGGTCATAGAGCTCTACAAAAAGAGTAGTAGGTGATTCTGCCCGAGAATATCCGCTGAATACAAAAGATTTGAAATAGATATTGTCTCCAACAACATATTGGTCTTTGTCCGTCAAGATGTATACTTTTTCCTGACCGTAATTTTTTTCAAGATTTTCTATGGCTTTATCAATTTTTCCCTGCGCATTGAACACACAGACTCCGGCTGCATAAAGACAACAAATGAAGATTTTTTTCATTCCAAGAACGTAAAATTAATTTCTTATGCAAATTACTCAATCAAAAGAAAACCCTCAGCATTTGCCAAGGGTTTTATATAAATTTTAACAGGAATCAGGTTAGATTCCGTTTACAATTTCATTAAGAGTTGCAGACGGTCTCATTGCAGAATCAGTTTTTGCAAAATCTGGTCTGTAATAACCATCAATTTCCTGAGCTTTTCCTTGAGAACCAATCAATTCTTCATTGATTTTGCTTTCATTATCTGTCAAAGCTTTTGCAACAGGCACAAATTTAGCCGCAATATCAGAATCTTTAGTTTGATTCGCCAATGCTTCTGCCCAATAAGTTGCTAGATAAAAATGCGAACCTCTGTTATCAATAGTTCCTAATTTTCTACCCGGAGATTTGTCTTCTGCCAAAAATTTAGCATTAGCTTCGTCCAAAGCATCGGCCAAAATCTGAGCTTTCGGATTGTTCTGAGTCTGTGCCAAATGTTCCAAAGATGCCTGCAATGCAAGGAACTCACCTAAAGAATCCCATCGCAAGTAACCTTCTTCTATGAATTGTTCGATATGTTTAGGCGCAGATCCACCAGCTCCGGTTTCGAACAAACCACCACCATTCATCAATGGAACGATAGACAACATTTTTGCAGAAGTTCCTAATTCTAAAATGGGGAAAAGGTCGGTCAAATAATCTCTCAAAACGTTTCCGGAAACGGAGATGGTATCTTTACCTTCTCTTGCTCTTTTCAGCGTTTCTGTCATCGCATCTTTTACATCGAGGATTCTGATGTCGAGACTGGTTGTGTCGTAATCTTTAAGATATTTCTCAACTTTTTTGATGATTTCTTTGTCGTGTGCTCTCGCTTGGTCTAACCAGAAAATAGCTGGCGTGTCAGATAATCTTGCTCTGTTTACGGCTAATTTTACCCAATCCTGGATTGGCGCATCTTTAGTCTGACACATTCTGAAGATGTCAGATTTTTCTACTTTTTGCTCAAGCAAAGTATTTCCGTTTTCATCAAGAACTTTGATAGTTCCGTCCGCTTCCGCTTGGAAAGTTTTATCGTGAGAACCATATTCTTCAGCTTTTTGAGCCATCAATCCAACATTCGGAACTGAACCCATTGTTGTTGGGTCAAGTGCTCCGTTTTTCTTCATATCATCGATTGCAGCCTGATAGAAACCTGCGTAAGAACGGTCCGGGATTATTGCAACTGTGTCATCTTCTGCACCAGCTTTGTCCCACATTTTTCCTCCGTTTCTGATTAATGCAGCCATAGATGCATCCACAATAATATCAGAAGGAACGTGGAAATTCGTGATGCCTTTATCAGAATTTACCATTGCTACTTTTGGACCTTCAGCTAACGCTTTATCGATATCAGCTTTGATTTCTGCTTCCTGAGGAATTCCGGCAATTTTATCGTAAAGATTTTGTAATCCGTTATTCGGATTGATGTCCAGAGATTTGAAAGTTTCAGCATATTTAGAGAAAACATCTTTGAAGAACGTCTCAACAATAGCTCCGAAAATAATAGGGTCGGAGATTTTCATCATTGTCGCTTTCAAGTGAGCAGAAAGGATTACGCCTCTTTCTTTTGCTTCATCTATTGCCGTTTGTACAAACGCTTTTAATGAGTTAAGATTCATTACAGAAGAATCGATTACTTCACCAGCTTTGAGATTAGCAAAATCTTTCAAAACTTTCTCAGAACCATCATTCCCGAAGAATACAATTCTGAATTTAGAATCATTTTCAACCGTTGCAGAAGTTTCTGTTCCGTAGAAATCGCCGCTGGTCATATGCGCTACATCTGTTTTGCTGTCAGATGCCCAAGCTCCCATTTTATGTGGATTTGCTTTTGCATAGTTTTTAACTGCTTTCGGTGCACGTCTGTCAGAATTTCCTTCTCTTAGAACAGGATTTACTGCGGAACCAAGAACTTTAGCATATTTAGCTTTGATGGCTTTTTCCTCGTCATTTTTAGGTTCAGCAGGATAGTTTGGAACTGCAAAACCTTTAGATTGTAATTCTGCAATTGCTTCGTCCAACTGAGGGACAGAAGCGGAAATATTGGGTAATTTAATAATGTTTGCTTCTGGAGTAGTTGCCAGTTCACCCAATTCCGACAAAGCATCCCCGATTTTTTGGTCATCAGTCAAGAACTCCGGAAAGTTAGCCAGGATTCTCCCTGAAAGTGAAATGTCTTTTGGAACGATGTTTACGTCTGCAACCGAAGTAAAAGCCTTAACAATAGGCAAAAAAGAATGCGTTGCAAGCATTGGTGCTTCATCCGTAAGCGTGTAGATAATTTTTGATTTTTCTGACATTATAGTAGTTGATTTTATTTGCTGTTTTTTCAAAACAGACAAATTTAGTGTTTTTATAATAATTTCTAATGGTAGAAATATGATTTTTGAGTGTTTTTCTTGTTAATTAAAATAAAAAAAAGAGGCGTTTGCCTCTTTAAATTATATTTGTGTAATTACATAACTTCCAGTCCCGTCGAAATTTATTTTGAAATCAACTTTGAAATTTTTTGGCGTTGAATTAATATTTGGAATCATTATCCTCGCACCATCAATGTCGAAATTTCCATCGCTTAAGTTATCACCTAGAGATTCATTAGTATTTAAGAAAATAGTAAATCCATTAAAGTTTGATGAAGTTACACCGTTCAAATTTATAGAAAAAGTTGATGTTGTTGGATTATAAGTTGTAGGTGAAGCTGTTATTGAAGAATATGTATTAATCGTTGGGTTTAAATTTGTTAGTGTTAAGTACACAGCATTACCTGATTCTTGAAAATAGAAGCTATAAAAACCATTAGAAGCAATGTTGTAATCACTTCCATTTATGACAAGAGCACCTTGACTATTAATACCGTAAACCTGAGCCGAAGAAGATTGGTCTGCAATAAATTTGATTTTAGAATTTGCAGGTAAATATTTATATCCAATTTTAATTCCTGTCTTATTCCTTAACAACTCAGAAGAAGTTGGATTAAAATTATTATAGCTACCATACATATATAGATTTGACGGAAAGGACACGCTGGAACTTTGAGAGGTAGGAAGACTCAAACTACCTGAATCATTTACATTCAAAATATAACTTGTGCCATTAGGAGAAGTAAGTGTAATTCCTTGTCCTGCACCAGTCACAACCGTTTTACTAACTTGGGAATACGGCACACTCATCAATTGGTTCACGCCAACATTAGTATAATTATTCCCGCCAGCTGGGTCCATTTCAACTTTTACAAATTTCGGATTCGTTCCCCAATTGATACCTCCAAAGTTTCCTGTAGTTGCGGTTCCTTGTCCGATATTCAGATTAACCAAACCTTTGGAATTGGTTGTTTTTATATGCGTTTCAGTATATAAAACAGTTCCAGTTGCAGAATTGTCCAGAATGCTGATTCTTAAACTTACATTTCCATTAGCAATTGGAGCGCCTGCGGAATTAAAAGCAATCGTTTGATAACTAAAAGCCTGTGGAACCTGAGAATAAGCGAAAGATGCTAAAAATAAACTTAAAGCGATGTAGAGTTTTTTCATTTGGTTATTATTTTTTAATAATTTTTATAGGTTTGATGTCTGTGTTGGTGAAATAAATAAGATAATTGCCAGTATTAAGCGAACGCAAATCTATTTTTCCTGATTCAATATTTTTTCTTAAAACCAATCTTCCGGAATTATCATATATAATTGCCTCATCAATTTTATTTTTTGAAGATAATTTTAAGCTGATAAAATCAGACGTTGGATTCGGATAGATTTTGATATCATCTTTTACTATTTCACTAATCCCCAAAACTTTTAAAGTTGTCTGATACAGGATTCCCAATGTTCCGGAATTGGCATCATCCGGATTATTTGGTATTACATAGATTTCTCCTACAGAATGTACAAAACCAGAATTAGAAACCGCTCCGGAATTAATGTTTCCGATGGCTGATTGAGCACTTGCTACTAAAGGAAAAAAAAGTAATGTACAAAGTTTTAATTTGGTCATCATGTTATTAATATTTTAGTTGCGAAAATAAGAAATATGAATCAAATTTAAAGTAAAAATGCCTAATTTTGGCTTATAATAAATAAATATAAAAGCAATGTCACAAATTACATTCAAAGGAAACCCTATCCATAC
The DNA here is from genome assembly GCA_023448955.1 of Bacteroidota bacterium. Lineage (GTDB taxonomy): Bacteria > Bacteroidota > Bacteroidia > Flavobacteriales > Weeksellaceae > Epilithonimonas. The sequence continues at coordinate 7,929 of JAEXJU010000088.1, read as the reverse complement.
TGTAGGAAGCTTGCCTGAAGTGGGCGCTACAGCTCAGGAATTTACTTTAGTCGGTGCTGATTTATCAGAAAAGCATTTGGCAGATTATACTGGAAAAAAAGTTTTGCTAAACATCTTCCCAAGCATCGATACTGGTGTTTGTGCTGCATCTGCAAGACAATTCAATAAAGAAGCGAGCTCATTGGAAAATACTGTTGTAATCAATGTTTCCAGAGATTTACCATTTGCGCTCAATAGATTTTGTGCAGCTGAAGGTCTTGATAATGTAGAAGTATTGTCAGATTTCAGAGGCAATTTTGGTGAAGATTACGGTGTGACATTAGATGATTCTCCACTAAGAGGTCTTTTAAGCAGAGCTGTTGTAGCGCTGGACGAAAGCGGAAAAGTAATTTATACCGAGCAAGTTCAGGAAATCGGTCAGGAGCCCAACTATGAAGCTGCGGTGAATGCGCTGAAATAAAAATTTAATCAAAATAATTAATATTAACGGAAAATCTGCTATTTTAGATTTTCCGTTTTTTTATTTTATGGATACACTAAAAACTATTTATCAACATCCCGCATTTTCTGAAGAAGATCTTAATTTGATATTTGCAAGACACGAAAAACTGGATTTTAAAAAAGGTGATTTCTTTCTGAAAGAAAACGAAGTTTCCAATTCATATTATATCCTGGAAAGCGGTATTGCACGTTCTTTTGTTTTCGATACTGATAATAATGATATCACGATCAATTTTTTCACGATTTCTGATATTATTATAGAAGCTTCGTCTTTATTTCAGAGGATACCATCCATCGAAAATATCCAGGCAGAAACGGATTGTGCAGTTTGGAAAATAGATTATGATAATTTTCAGGAACTTTTTTTATCAATTCCGGTACTTGCAGAATGGGGAAGAGCCTGGATGTCTTATCAACTGTTTTATTTAAAGAATAGATCTGTTGAAATGATCACCAAATCTGCAACAGAACGTTATCTCGCACTAATCGATGAAAAACCGGATGTTCTGAAATTTGCACCCCTGAAAAATGTGGCATCATATCTTGGGATTACAGATACATCGCTCAGCAGAATCAGGAAAGAAATTATTAAAGGATAAAAAAGCATCAGTTTATTTACCGATGCTTTCTTGTTAATTATTATGAGTCAAATCTTTAGCTGCTTTTTTCTGCATTTTTTTATAGATCACATTTGACATTATAATACTGATCTCATAAAGCAAAACTAAAGGTAATGCTGCTGCCATCATACTCAGTACATCTGCCGGAGTAATAATTGCCGCTACAACCATTATCAGCACAATAGCGTGTCTTCTGTATGTTCTAAGGAATTTTGGAGTGAGAATTCCGACTGAAGTCAGGATGTAAACTGCAATTGGGAAAAGGAAAACAACTCCCATTCCCATCGTTACCTGCAAAAATAAAGTTGTATAATCCGACAGGTCGAAAAGCTGAACAATATTATCCGAAACCTTGAAAAGCAGTCCGAAGTTGATGGCAAAAGGAAGGATTAGAAAATAACCTGTCAGAACTCCGCACATAAACAATATCCAGACAGAATTGATATAAAAGATAGAATTTTTTCTTTCGTTTGCCATTAGAGCGGGGCTGATGAATTTCCATACTTCCCAAACAATATATGGAAAAGCCAATACCAAACCGGAAAAAATGGAAACTGCCATCATTACATTGAACTGCTGGAACAACTGCTTCTGCTGAACACTAAACTTTGCAGGCAAAATAAAACTGTCATTTCCAGTGAGTTCTCTGGAAAAATGATTCACAACTCTGAAAGTCAGAAAATCTCCTCTTGTAGGTCCAAAGAAAATATGATCCATCACCCAGTTTATATTAAATCCAACAATAATCGCCAGAATAACAATTGCCAGAATAGACCTCACAAGGTGCGCTCTTAGTTCTCCGATATGTCCCAAAAAGGACATTTCCTTTTCTTCACTCATTATTTTTATATGATAAATTATGATTGATAATTGATTTTTTCTTGTTTTTTTATAATTGATAAAAACTTACTGCTGATTTTACTCAAATAATACCCTCGTCCAGCAATGTATGAATGTCGATTATTCCGTAATATTTTTCCTTATCAGTTACAATCAGCTGACCAATATTAAAATCCTTCAGAATCTGCATCGCCTCTTTTGCCAGTTGATTCTTATCAATGGTTTTAGGATTTTTACTTGTGATATCAGACGCTTTCACTTGGGAGATATCATCCTGGTTGAGAAGCATTCTTCTGATATCTCCATCAGTAATCACTCCCGTAATGTTTTCGTTGTCAATAACAACGGTAATTCCATGTTTTGATCCACTGACAGAAATAATAACATCCCTAATTCCGGATTCTGAAGATATCTGCGGTTTGTTTTGCGATACAAACTGCTCCACTTTGGCTGTCAGGTTTTTCCCAATACTTCCACCTGGATGAAATTTTGCAAAATCAATATCCTTAAATCCTTTTAGTTCCATCAAACAGACTGCCAAAGCATCGCCAAGCGCCATCTGAACAGTGGTAGAACTTGTTGGCGCAAGCTTGTTTGGGCAAGCTTCTTTTTCTACATAAGTATTAAGGATGATATCCGAAGCCTTTCCAAGTTTACTGTCAGGATTTCCCGTCATTCCTATTAGTACAGATGAATATTCTTTCAGAAAAGGCAACAGATTTACAATTTCGGGAGAGTTTCCGGAATAAGAAATACAAAGTACGATGTCCTGCTTCTGAATGACGCCCAAATCTCCGTGAATAGCTTCTGCAGCGTGCAGGAACTGAGACGGTGTTCCCGTGGAATTGAGTGTTGCAACGATTTTATTGGCTACGTGCGCCGATTTTCCAATCCCTACTACAATCAGCTTTCCTTTGCACTCATTGATGGCAAGAACACTCTTGATAAAACTGTCATTCAATCGCTCACGCAGGTTCTTAAGCTCGTTTATTTCTATATCCAAAGCTTGATGGGCATTGGAGAGAATATCATTCGGATTCAAAACTTTAAAAATGTTTGATTATTTTTCTGATAATATTTTATTTCGTATCTTCACGCTAATAATTTTCAAAAAGGAGATGAAGTTTTCGGGCTTCATTTTTTTATCCCTTTAACTGAGGATTTTCTCATTTATTGAAAATGTTTAACATTCAACAAAATGCAAATTTAGCAAACTATATCAAAGGATGAGCACAAAAGACATCAACTTATCTGCGGAACTCAAAAAATATTTTGGTTTTTCTAAGTTTAAAGGACAACAAGAGCAGATTATTACAGAATTACTGGATGGTAAAGATGTGTTTGTTTTGATGCCGACGGGCGGTGGCAAATCTCTTTGTTACCAACTACCGGCATTGATTTCTGAAGGAACGGCTATTGTGATTTCCCCGCTGATAGCCCTGATGAAAAACCAGGTAGATGCCGTAAACGGACTTTCTTCCGACGAAGGTGTGGCCCACGTTTTAAACTCTTCACTCAATAAATCCCAGACAAAACAAGTAATGGACGATATAACAGCAGGTAAAACCAAACTGCTGTATGTTGCACCAGAATCACTTATAAAAGAAGAATACCTCGATTTTCTGAAAGCTGTAAAAATCTCTTTCGTCGCTATTGATGAAGCTCACTGCATCTCGGAATGGGGACACGATTTCCGCCCGGAATACAGAAATCTGAAAGGAATTATCGATAAAATAGCCGATGTTCCGGTTATCGCTCTTACAGCCACAGCAACGCCTAAAGTCCAGGATGATATCCAGAAAACACTCGGGATGAACAATGCGTTAGTTTTCAAGGAGAGTTTCAACAGAGCGAATTTGTTTTACGAAATCCGTCCGAAAATTAATGTAGATAAAGAGATTGTCAAGTTTATCAATCAGCATAAAGGGAAATCAGGAATTGTGTATTGCCTGAGCCGTAGAAAAGTGGAGGAGTTTGCTCAGCTTCTCCAGGTGAATGGGATCAATGCTTTGCCTTATCACGCTGGTCTGGATCAGAAAACACGTGTTGCCAATCAGGACAAGTTCCTGATGGAGGAGGTAGATGTGATTGTTGCGACCATTGCTTTTGGAATGGGAATTGACAAGCCAGACGTTAGATTCGTTATCCATTACGATATTCCGAAATCTTTGGAAAGTTATTATCAGGAAACCGGACGTGCAGGAAGAGATGGTGGAGAAGGTTATTGTCTTGCGTTTTATGATCCAAAAGATATCGAAAAACTGGAGAAATTTCTTGCTCAGAAACCTGTTTCAGAAAGAGAAATCGGGCTTCAGCTGCTGAATGAAGTTGTCGGCTATGCTGAAACGTCAATGAGCAGAAGGCAATATCTGCTTTATTACTTTGGTGAACAATTTGATCCTGTAAAAGGTGAAGGTGCCAATATGTGCGACAATTCCACCAATCCGCCAAAGCTTAAAGATGCAACTCAGGACTTGAAAAAAGTTCTTGAAATGATAAAATCGCTGGGAGAAAAATTCCGTACTAAGGATCTGATATCAATTATTGTTGGAAAGGAATCTGCGGTCACAAAATCTTATAAACTGGAGCAGACAGATCTTTTTGGTTTTGGCAAGTCTGAATCTGATAATTATTGGAAATCTATTATCAGACAGGCTACTGTTCAGGATTTTCTTAGAAAAGATATAGAAACTTATGGTGTGCTTAAGATTTCTGAAAAAGGCAATCAGGTAGTAAACGGTAGTTATAAAGAATCGTTCCTGATAGCGGAAGACAGAACTTATGATCTCAACCAGATCAAATCAAAATCAGATAGTGAGCAGGTACAGATACAGGCTGGTGGCGGCCTGGATCAGATTTTGTTCGGGCAATTGAAAGAACTTAGAAAAACTGTTGCAAAAAAACACGGAATCCCGCCTTATACTGTTTTTATGGATCCCAGTTTGGAAGATATGACGGTGCAGTATCCAATTTCAGTTGAGGAAGTCGCAAAAATATATGGTGTAGGCGAGGGAAAAGCAAGAAAGTACGGAAAAGAATTCGCTGAGTTTATCAAGAAATATGTAGAAGATCATAATATTGAAAGAACACAGGATCTTGTGATGAAGCAGGTTGCGAACAAGTCCAGTCACAAAGTTTTCATCATTCAGAATACAGATAAAAAAATTGATCTGGAAGATATTGCAAAAGCCAAACATCTTTCCATGAGCGAGCTGCTTTCTGAAATGGAAAGCATTGTTTATCAAGGTACAAAATTGAATATCGATTATTATATTGATGAGAATTTTGATGAAGATATTGTAGACGAGTTTATGGATTTCATGAAAAATTCTGAAAGCGATAGTATGAAAACCTTGCTTGCAGAATATGGGGATGATCTTACAGATGAAGAAGTCAGGATTCTAAGAATTAAATTCATTAGTGATGTAGCTAATTAAAAACACGTAAAACAAATGAATGAAATATTTAAAAAACAAAAAAAAGAGATTTTAGATTGGATCGAAAATCTTGAAAACGAAGACGTCATTAAGAAATTATTAGATATTAAATATGATGTCGAAAATTCTATTTATGAAGCCAGAACAGAATATACTGTCAAGGATGATTTTGAGGAAAGATGGGCTGAAGGTTTAACTCCAAACCAAGCGAGAAATGAAACAAAAAGAAGAATAAGAGAATGGTGGAGAAAATAGATATTATCTACTCTTCTCAATTTATAGATTTTTTAGATGAACTCACGAGTACATTATATAAGCGGAAATATTTTGGATTTATAGAAAATTCTTATAACTATACCGATAAGATTTATGACTTCATAGAGGCAAATATAGACAAACCCATCTCGAGATTATCTCCGGATAAGTTTATAAAATTTGGAACATTCTACTTTAAATATAAGGCTAACGAAAATACGACCTGGTACATTTTCTTTGACAGAAAAGATAACAAATTTCTTGTTAATTATATATTGAATAACCATTCTCAGGATTTTCCGGAATTATTATAACAATGAAAAAATCAGTTATTTTCATATTGCCAGATCTGGAAACAGGTGGAGCGGAACGCATCATAACCACGATTGCGAACCATCTTCCCAGAGAAAAATTTTCCCCGTCGATTCTTTTGCTCAGAAAAGAAGGTCCATATCTTGACCTTCTTAAGCAGGATGTTGAAATCATTGATATCGAAACGCCCCGAATCAGACATTCCCTAAAACCCATTTTAATTGAAATCAAAAAAAGAAAACCGGATATTGTCTTTTCTGGTTTTGGCGAAGTGAACGCATATCTGTCGTTATTCATAAAGCTTTTTCCGAAAACTAAATTTATAGCAAGGGAAACAAATGTTGTCTCCCAGCATGTTACCAGGAAAGAGATTCGGTTTTTTTATAATTTTTATAATGCCTATGACAGAATCATTGCGCAAAGTAATGACATGCAAAATGATCTGATTAGGAACTTTTCCATTAAAAAAGATAAATTGGTAAAGATCAATAATCCTGTTGATATAACATTTATAGAACAAAAACTGAATGAATCGGAAAGACCAACAGAGTTTTCTCATCAACACAAAAATGTGGTTGCTATTGGTAATCTTTCTGCCAGAAAAGGTTTTGATAATCTTCTTAAAGTTTTCAGCAGGCTTAAAAATCAGAATATTATGCTTCATATTCTGGGTGATGGAAAAGATAGAGAGATGCTTTATGATATGAAGCAAATGTTGGGACTTGATCACGTTATTTTCCACGGAAAGAAAAGTAATCCATATCAATATCTGAAATATGCCGACTTATTCATCCTCTCATCAAGATATGAAGGTTTTCCTAATGTTCTGCTGGAAGCCGGAGCTTGTGGAATTTATTCTTTGGCAAATAACTGTCCCGGCGGTATTGATGAAATTATAATCGACCAGATCAACGGAGAAATTGCTAGCATAGAAGATTATGATAATTTTGCCGAAAAGATAAAACATGCACTTTATAAAACCGTAGATAAGGAAAATATTAAAGAGTCCATAAAATCCAGATTTTCTAAGGAAATCATTATGAAGAAATATGAAGATCTTCTTTGGAATATTTAACATAATCAACTAAAAATGAAAAATATAGCCATACTTATATTATCAATTTTTTTTACAGCATCTTGCAGTTCGGAAAAGCCCGGAAATGCAAGGCTTAACGAGGAAATTCCTTACAAGGAAGCGAAGAATTACTTTGTAAAGAATAATATTGAAGCTGCTATTGATAGTCCTAAGTTTGAAAGTCAGCAGGAATTTGATAAAGTTTTTGGAATGGCAACCATGATGGGAGATAATGGAAAACCAACACCAATAGATTTTTCAAGAGAGTTTGTGGTTGCTCAGATTGAAGATCCTTCAACTCAAAGTATTGAGTTAAAACCAGTTTCAATAAGAAAAAATGCTAACATTCTCGAAGTTAAATACAGAAAAGTAGTCGGTGCTGACCGCTCTTATACTTCTCAGACAGCAATGATTCTTATCATTGACAGGAAATATGAAGGTGATGTCAATTTTGAAGAGGTAAAATAATTAATACATTAAAAAAATTCCTGAATATTAACTCAGGAATTTTTGTTTTGCTATTTCAAAAACACGCTGGTCAATGGGTAATGGGAAAGGATTTTCGCCCTCTAAAGAGATCCATTCCGTTTTTTCTATGCATGGATCCAGAATCAGAAGATCTTCTTCATTTAGGATTTCTGCCAGATAATAAACGGTTAAAAGTTGCTCGTTATCCCGAAATCTCGAAACTAAAAAATCATCCTGAGTATAAAAGTGATCCTTAACTTCTATATCCAGATTTAGTTCTTCCTGAAATTCTCTTTTTAGACATTCGATTGTGCTTTCGCCAAATTCCAGGCCGCCACCAGGTAATTTTACCAGGAAATCTCCTGCATATTCCTCGTGCAAAGCAAGAATTTTTTTGTCTTTTATACAAAGTGCATAAACA
>JAEXJU010000052.1 GCA_023448955.1 Bacteroidota bacterium | reverse complement strand
TCCAAAGATAAAACGCCATACAAAACCAACATTGGCGCTTCACTTGTAGAAAAAGGCCCGAAAACACTGAACCACGCTGGTTATTACATTCATATAGAGCCTGGAAAATCTTTTCTTGCAGGCGGCGTTTATATGACAGAGCCGAAAAATCTGAAAGCCATAAGAGAAAAAATCAGCGCAGAAGGTGAAGATTTTCTGAAGATTATTAATAAAAAATCATTCAGGGACAATCTTGAACTGAAAGGTGATAAACTGATAAAAATTCCGCAAGGTTTCGATAAAGATAATCCGATGGGCGACTATCTGAAATTTAAGCAGTTCACAGTTTTTCATTCGCTCTCTGATGCAGATATTGTCAGTGAAAATTTTGCCAATCACACTGTGAAAATCTTCAAAGAGATTTATCCGTTCAATCTTTTTTTGAATGAAGCAATTTCAGGATGATCCATTTAACTTTCATATGAACATATTAATCCAACTGATAAATTATGAATATGAAGAATCTGCTGTTGCTTGTCGTCTTAAGCTGGATAACAACTTTTAATGCGCAAATCACAAAAAATTTTGACATCGATGGTGTCGAAAGGAAAGCTATTATCTACGAACCAGCGACTAAAACTGAAAAAACACCTGTTGTTTTTGTTTTCCACGGTCACGGCGGTAATGCTAATTTTGTGAGCAGAAGAATTGACATCCAAAACTATTACAAAGATGCTTTGGTCATTTTTATGCAGGGATTGCCGGGAAGAAAAGTACCCGGAATAGATCCAAACGGGACAATGAACGGATGGCAAATTTTTACGGATGACCTTGAAGGCAGGGACATTAAATTTTTTGATAATGTATTTGCTGATATTCACAAAGCTTACAAGATTGACGATAGCAGGATTTACCTTATCGGACATTCTAACGGTGCAAGATTTGTGAATGTTCTATGGAAAACCAAAGGCGAAAAAATTACTGCTATATGTTCTGCTTCTGCCCAAGGCGGCGAAATGATTTCCGGTGCAGTTCCTATTTCAGTTTGGATGTACATTGGAAAAAATGACAAGATCGTATCACCTCAGAATCAAGAATTATCGATTCCTATTGTAAAATCAAATCTCGGGATTTCGATGGCAGGAAAAACTGATGGTGATAAAACAATTTTCAAGGGTAAAAACAATACTGAACTTGTAATTCAAAGTAGTGATGCTGGTCACGAATTTCCAAAACAATCATTACAAGATATTGCAGATTTTTTTCGAAAACATATCAAAAATTAACTTTAAATAAAATGTAATAAATTTCTATTATTTAATAAGTTAAATGTTATTATGAAAAAACAAGTTGATATATTAAACAAAAAAAAGACTACCATTTCTGGCAGTCTCTTCAATAGAAAAAATTAAAATTTATTTTGCTTTAAAATACACTCTTCTATTTGCTCTGTTTTTCCATTCCGGACATTTCGAAGCTGGATCACACTCCGGGTATTTCAGGTCAAACTTACCATTCCCTACAGTTTCTAATTTGGAAGAATTAGCTCCATTCGAAATTAAATATTGTTTTACATTATTGGCTCTTCTTTGAGACAATGCCTGGTTATAGCTTTCCGTGCCTCTTGTGTCTGTAGCCCCTACAACCACATATGATCCATTTGTAGAGTTGATGTAACTAATTGCACTATTCAGAATAGGAGTATTACTTGGTAAGATCCTGTCAGAATTAAGATCGAATTCTATTCCATTCATAAGCGTTTCATCAGCTGATGCAACGCCGCCAGTATTTGAGTTAGTCATAGGACAACCGTTATTTTCCACAGGACCAGGAACAGTTACACATTTATCATTAAGATCAATAACGCCATCCATATCTACATCCAATGCCACACCAGATCCATCTACTCTTGCACCCGCAGGAGTATCAAGCTGTCTGTCCCAATCATCACAAACACCGTCATTATCAGCATCTCCATTTTTGCAAACTTTAAAATTATCAACTTTATCTTCAAGTTCGTCTATTTTGCTGTAGATATTTCTTAAAGGATCGACCCACATTATGTGATCAGCATTTTTTCCAAGTTTAACAGTAAGACCCAACGTCGTATTGAAGAAATTATCAGAAGTATGAGAGCTGATTCTGTTGACAGCGCTGTATTGATCTCCACCACCATCGAAATTATCATCCCCTGTGTAAACATACATGAATCTTCCTTCAATATCTACTCTGTTGCTGATTTTATACTTTAATCCTGCACCAGCTTGTCCGAATAATGAATTGAATTTGAAAGCTTTTCTGTCAGTCATTAATCTTTGCCCAAATTCATCTTTTTGGTAAGCACGATATGCCAAAACGCCGGCACCAGCATAACCATGAATTGCCCATCTGAAATCAGATTTCCTATCAACTCTTCTTAATAAATTGGACAGATTGATGTCACCCAAAAGGGAAATTGCGTCGTATTGTGTTCTTCCTGCAACCTGAAGATTAGCTGCTGCATTTGCAGGTGCTGCATCTTTTGTGTTGAAATAACCTTGTCTTGTTTCACCTCGGTCATATTGAAGTTTTAGTCCAAAAGTATGAGATAACGCCTTATCAATACTGAAATAAGCAGAATATCCTACAAGCGTATTACCATCCTGAATAGATTTCAGATCTGCATTCTGCATTAAAGGTATTCCTCCACCAAAAGAGATAGACCAGCTGTTATAACTTGGCGCTGAATCCATAGAAGTTGTTTCTGCTGTTGATGACGTAGTCTGCATCATTTCCTGAGAAAACATCACGGCCGGGCATAGCAAAGCCATAGACAAAATAGTTAATTTTGATTTCATAAATAATAAATTTTAATTGTTTTACGTTTAAAAGTATAATCAAGAAAAATTATACTACCTCGCCTTTTTATCGAATTTTAAAGCAAGATGACTTCGATTATTCAATTACTGTACCAATAATAATATTTAGTTATTTTTTTGAATTATTCAAAACATAACAATACAGTTTTAAATTGAATCAACATTCTTAATTTCATTAAATTACATCCAAATATTGACATATAAAAACCTCCCAAAAAAAATTTGAGAGGCTATTATTAATCTTAGTTTATTAGATAAACTTACATATAAGCTTCAATTGGCTCGCAGGTACAAACCAGATTCCTGTCACCATAAGCTTCATCCACACGTGCAACGGTAGCAAAGAATTTATGCGTTCTTACCCACTCCAACGGATAGGCTGCTTTTTCTCTTCCGTAGGGTTTATCCCAATGATCAGAAATGACCAGTTGCTCCGTATGAGGTGCATTTTTCAATACATTATTAGTAGCATCGGCTTCACCGTTTGCAATTTCCTCAATTTCATTTTTGATACTGATTAATGCTTCGGCAAAACGTTCGATTTCTTCTCTGCTTTCAGACTCTGTCGGTTCTATCATTAATGTTCCGGCTACAGGGAAACTGACAGTTGGTGCGTGGAAACCATAGTCCATCAATCTTTTTGCTACATCAGCCACCTCAATTCCCAGAGATTTGAACTGACGGAAATCCACGATACACTCGTGCGCTACTCTGCCATTTGCGTTGGCATAAAGAATTGGAAAATGTTCCGCCAATAATTCTTTTAAATAATTAGCATTCAGAATAGCATATTCAGTTGCTTTTTTAAGACCAGCCGTTCCGAGCATTTTGATATAAGCATAAGAAATATTGAGGATTAATCCTGAACCATAAGGTGCAGCAGAAATTCCTTCTATCGCCTCTTTAGTTCCTACAGGAATATTGGCATTGGTTGGAAGGAAAGGAACCAAATGCTCAGCCACACAGATAGGACCAACGCCAGGACCACCGCCGCCGTGAGGAATGGCAAAAGTTTTATGAAGGTTTAGGTGACAAACATCTGCCCCGATATTTCCAGGACTTGTAAAACCGACCTGAGCATTCATATTAGCGCCGTCCATATAAACCTGTCCGCCGTGCTCGTGCGTGAGTTTTGTAATTTCCTTGACATTAGCATCGAAGAATCCATAAGTCGAAGGATAAGTAATCATTATCGCAGAAAGATTCTCAGAATGCTGTTCTGTCTTGGCTTTAAAATCTTCAAAATCTATTTCGCCGTTTTCAAGATTCTTCACTACTACTATTTTCATTCCGGCCATCGCTGCAGAAGCAGGATTGGTTCCGTGTGCTGACTGCGGAATCAACACAATATTTCTATGGCCTTCACCTCTGTTTTTATGATATTCTCTGATGACCATCAAGCGAGCATATTCACCCTGAGCACCTGAGTTAGGCTGAAGTGATGGTCCTGCAAAACCTGTGATTTCAGCGAGGTCTTTCTCCAATTGCTTAATCATTTCCTGATAACCACCGGCTTGTTCAGTCGGCACAAACGGATGAACACTTCCCCATTCTGCCCAGGATAAAGGAATCATCTGTGTGGCGGCATTCAGCTTCATAGTACAAGAACCAAGAGAAATCATTGAATGCGTCAGAGACAAATCTTTTCTTTCCAAACGCTTGATATAGCGCATCAATTCGGTCTCCGTATGATATTTATTAAAGACTTCCTCCTTCAGGATTTCATCGGTTCTTAACAAATCTGACGGAATAGAATAATCTTCTTTGAGACTTAATTTGTAGCCTTGTTTTCCTTTGAAATGTGCAAAAGCATCCACTAATTTATTGAGCTTTTCAAGTGTAGTGGTCTCGTTCAGAGAAATACTTACAATTCCCTGGGAGAAATAATTAAGATTGATTTTTCGATCTCTCATCAACAATCTCAATGATGTTTTTTCCTCCTCGTGAAGCCTGAACTTAATCGTATCGAATACAGGTTCATCGACAACATCATAACCTAACACTTTTAAAGCATCATTAACGGCATTGGTTTTATAATGGATCTGATCCGCAATGAATCCAAGACCTTTTGGACCGTGATAAACGGCGTACATCCCAGCCATTACAGCCAGTAAAACCTGAGCTGTGCAAATGTTAGATGTTGCTCTTTCTCTTTTGATGTGTTGTTCTCTGGTCTGAAGCGCCATTCTCAAGGCACGCTTTCCGTACATATCCTGGGAAACACCAATAATTCTACCCGGGATATCTCTTTTATAATCTTCCTTACAAGCAAAAAATGCAGCGTGAGGACCGCCATAACCCATAGGGATTCCAAATCTCTGAGTGGTTCCGACAGCACAGTCTGCACCCATTGCAGCAGGCGATTTCAGTTTCACCAAAGCCATTGGATCACAAGCTACTACAACTTGCAAATCAAATCCTTTTGCTGAACTGATGAAGTCTGTATAATCCAGAACAATTCCGTTCTTGCCAGGATATTGAAGCAAAACACCATAATAAGAATCATTGAACTGATGATTGGCGTGATTACCAACAATAACATCAATACCAAGACCTTCCGCTTTAGTTTTAAGAACAGAAATGGTCTGTGGCAAAACTAAATCAGATACAAAAAATTTCGTTGAGTTATTTTTCTTTTGGTCTTTAGTCCTGTTGTTAAAGAACATATGCATTGCTTCAGCAGCTGCAGTTGATTCATCAAGAAGAGAAGCATTGGCCATCACAAAACCTGTAAGGTCGCAAACTACGGTCTGAAAGTTGAGAAGTGCTTCTAATCTACCCTGAGCAATCTCTGCCTGATACGGCGTGTAAGCTGTATACCAGCTTGGATTTTCTAAAATATTTCTCTGGATTGGAGAAGGAAGAATGGTATCATTGTAACCAAATCCGATGTAGGTATCAAAACCGGCATTTTTAGACGCCAATTCTTTGGAATGAAGCAACATCTCATACTCCGAAAGTGAATCTGAAAGCTCAAGATCTTTCTGTAGCCTGATACTGTCCGGAATAGTCTGAGATATTAATTCATCGATACTATTAACCCCGATTTTGCTAAGCATTTCCGCTTTATCAGCTTCATTCAGGCTGATGTGGCGGCTTACAAATTGCTGTGTGTTCATTTATAAACTTTGAATTAGATTTTTACTAAAAAGGTTCGTAAAAATACTACTTTTCAAAGAATTAAGCAATGAATAAAATCATAATTGAAAACATCTATTTCCTATCAGACAAGTAGTTTTTCAGATGAAAATCTACGCTGTCGGATACAGAAATAAATTTGTAGCCAAGGAATTTTGTGATTTTTTTATTGGAAACCTTGGAATCATTTCTTACGGTTTCTATATTGGTTTTGCTAAGCATTTTAAGTATTGGAAACAGCCAGCCTAAAAGAAATGAAATAACTGGAAAAATTGTGTATAAAAACTCCGGAAGCAATTTGGCTGGAGATTTACCAAGGACTTTCCGAACTTTATCCGAAACCAGCCTGAACTTCTCATTTTCCGAGACAATGATGAAACGTTCTCCAAAAGCATTTTTTGCCATCAATTCTATCGCAATTCCGGCAACATCACGCACATCCGCATAAGCCGTTCCACCTGGGAAAGTGTAAGAATGTGAAGATTTTGATATTAGATCTCCACTACTTTTTTTCCAGTTTCCGGAGCCGATAATCAGACCAGGGTTAATGATTACAGTATTGAGACCTTCCGCTGACGCTCTCCAGACTTCCATTTCGGATAAATGTTTTGAAATAGCATAACCAGAATGATTTAGTTTTGGATTAAAATCAGAATTTTCATCCATCATTCCCAGTTCGTTATAACCATCCAAAACTGCAATTGAACTTACAAAAAGAAATTTTTCAACTGTAGAATTCTCAACAGCATATAAAAGATTTTTTGTGCCTTCAATGTTTGTTTTGTCCATTTCTTTGTCATCCTTTGGATTAAAACTGACAATAGCTGCACAATGATAAACTTCATCTATATCAATCAATGCTTCTTGAAGAGAATCCAAATCTTCAAAATCAACATCCATCCATAGGATCTTATCAAAATAAAAATCAGGTTCATCTGTATAAAAACGATAGGAAGCCCTGACTTCTTTCAGATTGCTAGAAGGTCTTTTTGTTGCGCGTACTTCTTTTCCTTGCTTCAAAAGTTCAAGAACAATAACTCTTCCGAGGATTCCTGTGGCGCCTGTGACTAAGATCATTCTCCTAGGGATTTAAATTTTAAAAACCTGATGATATAAACAGAATTAGCTAATGAAAAAACTAAGATAGTTCCAAGAAAAAACCAAAAACTTCTGCCTTCTAAATACCAGCTGCCTTTTCCTGCAAAATTATCCCTAACCACAAGGAATAAAAGTCCCAGCAATAAAAGATTAACTAATGCTGAGAAAATCAGGGTGATTTTATAAATTGTTTCCTGGTATTTTTTCATTTTTATAAGACAAAGATAATTTAATTCAGAAGAAAATCCTTCACAGCAGCATTAAAGTCGACGGGATTATTCGCCTGAACCCAATGTTCCGCATTTTTAATTTTTATGATTTTAGAATCCGGAAACTGCTGCTTTATCAGAAATTCGTCCTGAGGTAAAATATAATTGGAATTGGCGCCGGCAATGAATAAAGTCGGACCATTGAAAACGCCAAACTTGATGGCATTGGAAACAAATTCCGTGTAATGCTCCGCCAAAGTATCGAGATTGAATCGCCACGCCAGTTTCTTATCATCTGTCCAATACAGATTTTTCATCAAAAACTGAATCACAAACTTTTCGTGGATATATTCACCCAAGACTTTTTCAACATCTTGTCTGGATTCAACCGTATTGAAATCCACAGATTGTAATGCTTTGATGATTCCCTGATGATGTGGCGGATAAGCCTTAGGAGAAATATCAACCACAATCAGTTTTTCTAAACGTTCGGGAAAATTAATCGCAAATTGCATCACGGCCTTGCCTCCCAAAGAATGTCCGAGAAGATTAGCTTTTTCAATATTGTGAGCATCGAGATAATTCAGAATATCATTCGCCAGATCGTCGTGAGTCATAGATTCCGAATGAAAACTGCGACCGTGATTTCTCAAATCCAACAAATGTGTTGGCATCAGTTCCCCAAATTCTTTCCCGAAACTGCCCCAATTATCCAGCATTCCGAACAATCCATGAAAAACCAAAAGTGGCGTTTCTGTTCTCTCCTCTCCGTATATTTTTGAATGTAATATTTCCATTAATAATAAAATATGATTACCACTTTGCCAATCGTTTCAGATAAGCCTGAACTGTATTTTCCAGTCCCAGATACAACGCTTCCGAAATCAAAGCGTGACCAATGGAAACTTCCAGAAGATTCGGGATGTTATCTGCAAAATATTTTAAATTATCTAAAGACAAATCGTGTCCTGCATTGATTCCCAAGTTGTATTTTGTCGCCTCAACAGCAGTTTCGTAATACGATTTTATCGCTTCTTCTTTATTATCTGTATAATGTTTTGCGTAAGCTTCTGTGTATAACTCGATTCTGTCTGTACCGGTTTCGGCTGCAAATTTCACCATTTTCGGATTGGGATCAAGGAAAATTGATGTTCGTATTCCGGCATTTTTAAATTCAGAAATGACAGATTTCAGAAAATCATGATTCTTTTCGCAATCCCAGCCTGCGTTGGAAGTTATCGCATCATCGGCATCAGGAACCAAAGTAACCTGTTCTGGTTTTATTTCCAAAACCATATTGATAAACGGGCGATGCGGATTTCCCTCGATGTTGAATTCCGTTTTCACTAATGGTTTCAGATCATAAACATCTTTTCTGGTAATATGTCTTTCATCGGGTCTTGGATGGATGGTAATTCCCTGCGCTCCGAAACGTTCAAGATCCATCGCAACATGCGTTACACTGGGAACATCGCCTCCACGGGCATTTCTCAGGGTTGCGATTTTATTAATATTGACACTTAGTTTAGTCATTTTATTGGTTTTTGGTTGTCAGTTGTTAGTTTTTAGTTTTTACCATCAACAAACAACCGTCAACTGATTATTTTTAAATTTTATGTACTTGCATTATTTCCAGGTCAAATTCCTTAGATGCGACTAAAAGATGGTCGAAAATATCGGCTTGGATCTGCTCGAAATGCTCCCATTTAGAATCATTGGAAAAGCAATAAAGCTCAAGCGGCATTCCTTGTGGTGTAATTTCCATCTGCCTAACCATCAATGCCCCGTTCTGATCAATATTAGGATTACTTTTCAGGTAATTCATCGCATACATCCTGAAGGTTCCGATATTGGTCAACTGCTGTCCGTTGATAATTTCATCTGCATTCTGGAGCGTTGCTTTTTCTTTATCGATCTCCTTTTTCTTTTCCACAAGATAATCGTGTATTAGGTTGATTTTCAGCAATTCATTAAATAATGCATCGTCCAGAAATTTAAATGACTTAATGTTGAAAACAATAGACTTTTTGATTCGTCTCGTGTTGGTTTCCGACATCACCTGCATATTTTTGATTTCTGTGGTCAGCAAATCGTAAGTCGGTATTGTGGATAAGGTTTTATCGAAGTTTCTGATTTTGGTGGTCAGCAAATCAATGCCTTCAATATTTCCCTCAATGGAATATTTGGGAATGGCGACCCAATCGCCCACTTTCAGATTTTTGGAAGTCGCCACATGAATGCCAGTAACAAATCCTAATATAGTATCCCGGAAAACCAAAACAATAACCGCCGTAATCGCTCCCAAACTCCCCAGAACTGTTGTACTGCTGATGCCGAAAATTACACATACGGCGATAACACTGAAGATGAACATTCCGAAAATCCTGACAGTTTGGGAAATAGAATTGATGGCAATTATTTTATAGTAATCCTGCTGAATAAGGTAATAATTCTGCAATACTTTTATAAACCGAAAAGCCATATTCGCCACAGCTAAAACCACCAGAAAACCTATAAGTCTTTCAAGAAAAACAAAACTTTTCGGATGCCTGTAGAAAATCGAAAAGAGCGCATAATGTCCCAGCCCGATTCCAAGAATATTGGCTACGGAATTAGTAACTTTAGCTTTGTATATTGATTTCATTACCGGATATTTCTCTTTATCAAAGAAAAATTTAAAAACGATATTGATGATCGTTTTCAGGATAAAAATCAGGAAAAATATAAGAAAAAGAAGCAGCGCAAATTTCATCGCTATTTGTCCTGCAAGTACAAAATCATCCGGAAAAAAATCCTTACAAAAAAAATGGATCTCGTCACTGATCCTCTGAAGAAAGTCTTTATAATCGTTGATTTCTTTTTTCATTCGTCATTAATTTTTTACTAATGCTTTCAGATATATTAATTGGTGTCTTATTTGCATAAAGTCTCACCGAATAATTTTCAAATTTAAGGATAAAAAAATCGTTAGCTTTACTTTTGAAAACTGTATTTTAATAAATTTGAATTATGGATCCTGTTTTTATTAACATTATTGCTCTTGTTCTACTTTTGGGAGGATTTCTTGGAACATTTTTACCGATATTACCCGGACTGCTTCTCAGCATTTGCGGACTTCTGATTTTCAAGTTTGGAACAGAAAACAGTATGCCAATGATGTATGTCTGGATTTTCGTTTTGCTGACAATTGCATCTACCGTTCTGAATTATGTGATCCCTGCCAAAACCAATAAAAAATATGGCGGAACAAGGTACGGAAGTATCGGATCATTTGTAGGAACTCTTTTGGGTTTGTTTTTGATTCCGATTCCATTAGGTTTTCTGATAGGAATGCTGCTCGGAGTTTTCATTGGTGAATTGCTACACGACTTCAGCGACACAAAAAAAGCATTCAATTCTATGAAAGGTGCATTGATAGGCTTTGTTTACGGAACCGGATTCAATATGATGGTTGGGCTGGCAATGTTTTTGGTAGTTGGCTATTAT
>JAEXJU010000031.1 GCA_023448955.1 Bacteroidota bacterium | reverse complement strand
CTTCTGACCCTTCTTATTATAAATGGACGCAGTGGATTTTCATTCAGTTGTTTCATTCCTGGTATAATAAATCGAGTGATAAAGCGGAATCTATCGATACTTTGATTTCTCAATTTGAATCAAAAGGAACTGAAGGTCTTGATGCGAATCAAAACGAAGAACTGAATTTCACTTCAGAAGATTGGAATTCTTATTCTGAAATAAAAAAAGAAGAAATATTATTAAATTACGGTTTGGCTTACAGAGCGGAAACAACTGTGAACTGGTGCCCGGCTCTCGGAACGGTTTTGGCGAACGACGAAATAAAAGACGGAAAATCCGAAAGAGGAGGTTACCCGGTTTTCCAGAAGAAAATGATGCAGTGGAGTATGAGAATATCCGCTTACTCTGAAAGATTATTACAAGGCTTGAAAACTTTGGACTGGCCACAACCTTTGAAAGATGCTCAGGAATATTGGATTGGGAAATCGCAAGGCGCGCAGGTAAGGTTTTTAGTTGATAGTTCAAAGTTGATAGTTGATGGAAAAGAAGCCAATAACCAACAACCAACAACCGACAACTACATCGAAGTTTTCACAACTCGTCCAGATACTATTTTCGGAGCAACGTTTATGGTTTTGGCACCGGAAAATCCTTTGGTTCAGAATCTGACAACGGCTGAACAAAAAACTGAGGTTGATCATTATATAGAAGAAACCTCTAAAAAAACAGAACGTGATAGAATGGCTGACGTTAAAAATGTGAGTGGTGCTTTCACAGGAAGTTATGCAATCAATCCGTTTACAGGGAAAAATATTCCGGTTTATATTTCGGATTATGTGCTGATGGGTTACGGAACTGGCGCTGTGATGGCGGTTCCTGCACACGATGAGCGTGACCACAGGTTTGCGAAGAAATTCGGGTTGGAAATCATCAAGGTTGTAGAATCTGATGTGGATGTTCAGGAAGAAGCTTATGATTCTAAGGATTCAGTTTGTGTGAATTCTGATTTCCTGAATGGTCTTAATTATAAGGATGCGAAAGCAAAAATAATCGCTGAAATCGAAAACCGAGGAATTGGTCACGGAACTACGAATTACAGACAGCGTGATGCGATTTTTTCCAGACAAAGATATTGGGGTGAGCCGGTTCCTATTTATTATAAGGAAGGAATGCCGTACACTTTGCCAAATTCCGCTTTGCCTTTGGAATTGCCTGAAGTTGAAAAATATTTACCAACCGAAGATGGCGATCCGCCATTAGGAAACGCAAAAACATTTGCTTGGGACGAAGCCAATCAAAAAGTGGTTGATACCGATTTGATTGATGATAAAACCGTTTTCCCATTAGAATTATCCACAATGCCAGGTTGGGCTGGAAGTTCCTGGTATTTCCTAAGATATATGGACCCGAATGATGATGAGGTTTTCTGTAAAAAAGAATTGTCAGATTATTGGGGACAAGTTGATTTGTACATCGGAGGTAGTGAGCACGCAACAGGACACTTATTGTATTCCCGTTTTTGGAATATGTTCTTAAAAGACAGAGGTTATATTGAACAAAATGAGCCTTTCCAAAAATTGATTAATCAAGGAATGATTTTGGGGATGAGTGCGTTTGTTTATAGAATGAAGCCTCATTATATAAAGAATGGAGGAGGATTTGGAAATGATCGGAATTATATAATTTTGCCAAAAAAACATGCAAATGTAATTCTCAATGAATGGGAAACGCTTCATAAAGTAAAGATAAAGCTAAATTTAGGTGAAACTTTAAGTTCAGAAGAATTGATTTTTAAAAACATAATTGATGAATTAAATTCAATTGCAAAGTCTAATGGAACAGATGGGATATATTTTGAATCAAATGTAAATCATAATGAAATTCAAAAAATCCACGTCGATGTATCTTTATTAAAAGGTACTTCTGATGAATTAGATGTTGAAAAATTTAAGAAATGGCGACCTGAATTTAATGATGCCGAATTTATTTTAGATGATGAAAAATATATTTGTGAGCGTGAGGTAGAAAAAATGTCCAAATCAAAATACAATGTCGTCAATCCAGATGATATTTGTAATGAATATGGCGCAGATGGTTTAAGGTTGTACGAAATGTTCCTTGGACCATTGGAACAATCCAAACCTTGGAACACGCAAGGCCTTAGCGGCGTTTATGGTTTCCTGAAAAAATTCTGGAATCTTTATTTCGATGGCGATACATTCTCTGTTTCTGATGAAGAGCCAACTAAAGAAGAATATAAAGTGTTGCATACGTTGATCAAGAAGGTCGTTTATGATATTGAGAATTTTTCTTTCAATACCTCCGTTTCGTCTTTTATGATTGCAGTCAACGAGTTACAGAAACTAAAATGCAGAAAACGCAATATTTTGCAACCTTTAGCTGTTATTATATCACCATATGCGCCGCATATTTGCGAAGAGGTATGGAATTTGCTAGGAAATAACGGATCTATTGAGTTTGAATACTTTCCAAAATTGGAAGAAAGCTATCTGATTGAAGATGAAATTGATTATCCAGTAAGTTTCAATGGAAAAATGAAGCTTAAACTGAAATTAGCAGCAGATTTGACTAAGGATGATGTACAGAAAATTGTAATGGAAAATGAAGACGTCAAAAGGCTTTTAGGCGAAAATTCGGTTAAGAATTTCATCTTTGTTCCGAAGAAAATCATTAATATTGTTAGCTGATTTAAGATTTCCTTGTGAGAGATTAAGAAAAATTATTATTCTATACATTAAAAATTATTGAAATCAAAATCATAATTTTAGCATATCAATTTTAAGTATATAATATTAATAATTCAAAAAGAGATAATAAATTCACAAAAACAGGGTTTTAATTTATTTAATAATTGAATTAATTGTTTTTTTTAGGTAAAAAAATTAGAACTCAAAGCAAAAATAATTTTGCATTTTTAAAATATTTGACTTTATTTTACACGATAATATTTAACAATTATAATTTAGTTTTAATATGGAAATGAATGTTTCAAACACAGATGAGCAAGTAGTTGCTAAAAAGCAGGGAGGACTTAATCCGGCTGTAATTATTCCTATTATCTTTTTAATAGGTATTGCTATTTATTTATTCGTTTTAGGTAATCCGGGCAACTTTAGAGATGCGGAAAAATTAGGGGGCAGTTCAGTTGCTTTCTCAGATGTTGATGGGAAGGATATTCATCCAGAGTCTTTCTTGGGTATTATTTACAAAGGGGGTGTAATCGTACCTATTTTGATTACGTTTATGCTTACCGTTATTGTTTTCTCTATTGAGAGAGCATTGGTTTTGGGTAAAGCTGCGGGTAGCGGAAATCTGGATAACTTTGTTATCAAGATCAGAAGCTTGCTAAACCAAAACAGAATTGATGAAGCTCTTGAAGAGTGTGACAGACAAAAAGGTTCTGTTGGTAACGTTGTAAAAGAAGGTCTTACGACTTACAAAGCTCTTGCGAAAGACAACACACTAAACAAAGAACAAAAAATGGTAGCTCTTAACAAAGCCATCGAAGAAGCTACAACTTTGGAAATGCCAATGTTAGAAAAGAATATGATGATTCTTTCTACATTAGGGACAGTTGCAACATTGGTTGCTCTACTAGGAACCGTAATCGGGATGATCAAGGCGTTCTTCGCATTAGGATCAGGAGGTGGAACACCAGATGCAGCAGCACTTTCTACAGGTATCTCCGAGGCTTTGATCAATACAGCTTTAGGTATTGGTACATCAGCTATCGCAATTATCCTTTATAACTTCTTTACTTCTAAAATTGACGGATTGACTTATAAGATTGATGAAATCTCTATGAGTATCCAACAATCATTTGCTGAATATAACTAATATTCAGTAAGTCGGAAATGTGATAAATTAAATCTCATTTCAAATCAATAAATTAGTTAACAAAGCATTTTTAAATAATGGCGAGAATTAAACCAAAAAGACATGGAGTAGTTACGGATATGACGGCAATGTGTGACGTTGCGTTCCTACTACTTACATTCTTTATATTAACCACACAGTTCAAAAAACCGGATGTGGAACAGATTAAACCGCCTTCTTCTATATCAGAAAAGTTACTTCCAGATGCGAGTCTTATGACTATCAATGTTACCCCAAATGGTGTATTTTATTTCCAGCCGGTTGAAAACGCCGCGGAACGTACACAGGTTTTGGATAACATGGGTAAAAAGTATGGTGTCACTTTTTCAACTCCTGAAAAAGTAGCATTCTCTAAGGTTCAGGCAATTGGAGTACCTATGAGTCAGCTTAAAAGTTATCTGAATCTCCCTGAAGAAAAACAGAAAGACTTCAAAGCTACTGAAGGCATCCCGATGGATAGTACAAATAAACAATTAATAGATTGGGTGCAACAAAGTCTTGCTGTAAATCCTAATTATAAGTTAGCGATCAAAGGTGATGTGACTACTAAGTATCCGAAAGTTAAAAGTTTATTTGAAGGTTTAAGAGATATTGATTTTCTTAAATTCTGGTTGATAACATCTCAAGAAGGTAAAAACTAATTAGAAGAAATGGCAGAAGTACAGGTTAAAGAGGATAGCGGGAAAGGCGGCAAGGTCCGTTCGAAAAAGCAGAGTACCCGCGTAGATATGACGCCGATGGTAGACTTAGGTTTTCTTTTGATTACTTTCTTTATGTTTACCACCACATTTAGCAAACCAAACGTAATGGATCTTGGTCTTCCGGCAAAGCCGAAAGATAAGAATCAGAAACCACCAGATACGGAGATTAAACTGAGTAATTCCATTTCTCTAATCATTGGTAAAGACAATAAGATTTTTTATCATCAGCAAGACCAACAAGGGCTTAATGATCAAACGCTTATGGAAACCAATTTTGATAGAGAAGGTATCAGAAAAGTAATTGAGCAGGCAAAGGCCAATGCAGCAGATAAAGACTTATTCACAGTCATTATCAAGCCAACGGATGATGCAGTATATAAAAACTTTGTAGACATTCTTGATGAGATGGCTATTACCAAAAATGAAAGATATGGTGTCACCGATATCAAACCTTGGGAATTAGCAATCTATAAAAAGAAAGTAGGTGAATAATAATTCCCCTACACTACAATAACATTTTTTAAATTTTAAAAATGGCAGACGAAAATTTGAAATACGATGCTAATCTTACTTTAGATGAGATTGTATTTGAACATAGAAATAAGGAATATGGTGCTTATGATTTAAGAAACACCTATCCGAAAATGCTCACAAAGTCTTTCCTTATTGGGACTGCTGTTTTTCTTATAGTTTCTTTGTCTCCCTTCATTTATATGAAGATCCAGCAGATGAACGAAAAAGATAAAACAGAAGTAGATGCGAAATTGGTAGAGATTTTGGACGAGCAGCCAATAATCGAACAGCCTAAGGAAGAAGAACCACCACCGCCACCTCCTCCGAAAGAAGAGGAAAAGCAAGAGGTAATTCAGAATGTTGTTCCGGAGCCTAAAAGAGCTCCAAAGATTGAAACTCCACCTCCGCCAATTACTAAGCAGCTGGAAACAACGACAGGTCTGGTAGCGCAGGAAGGTGTTAAAACACCATCATATACACCACCACCGCCACCACCTTCAACAGGTAAATCTACAACTGCTGAGGTGAAACCGGTAACTAATGAGGTTTATGAATCTGTAGATCAATCAGCAGAGTTTCCAGGAGGGATAAATTCATTTAGGAGCAAATTCACCAATAACTTTGATTCAGGAAGTTTAGAAGGTGAAGGTACTCTTAAAACTGAGGTGACTTTCGTTGTAGAGAAAGACGGATCTTTAACTCAGGTAAAAGCATCTGGTTCTAATGCAGATTTTAACAGAGAAGCAGAAGCTACTGTTAAAGCTATTAAAACTAAATGGACTCCTGGTAAAGTTAACGGACAGCCAGTTAGATCTAGATTTAGATTCCCTATTACAATGAATTTCCAATAATTTAATTTTTGTATTATATTATAAAAGAGAAGTTTTATAACTTCTCTTTTTTTATTAGATTTGTGTATGTTTAATTGGCTTTCTTTAATTACAGGGATCTTCTATATTGTTTTAGGAGTCTTCGTAATATTATACAAATTTTTCATCATTATTCTGGAACCAAATGTTGCATACCCTTTGGGAGGCTTGCTGGTGTTGTATGGTATATTCAGAATAACCCGTGCTATTATCCGAATCAAAAACAGGGAGTAAATGAAAATTAATATTTTAACGATACTTTTTAGTATCATCTTAATTTCCTGTTCGAAGGAAAAAAAGCAGGAGATTGATAATCCTAACAAAGGAGAAATAACAATAGAAGTAGATGAATCTTTCGAGAGCGTTACAGAAGCGCTTACCGAAAGATATATGGCATTAAATCCTCAAACGAAAATAAATCTAGTTGTCAAAAAAGAAGACTTAGCACTTCTTGATTTTTTTGAAAGAAAAATCAGAGTAGTTGTTCTTTCAAGAGAGTTGTCTGAAAAAGAAAAAGAAACCTTTGACAAAAAAATCGATCTTCCTTGGCAACCGGCAAAATTTGCCGCAGATGCAGTTCTTTTTGTTGTACCCAAAAATTCTACCTTAGAATCTATTTCTATGGACGATATCTACAAAGAACTTCAATCCGAAGATAAAAAGCTGATTTTTGATGGGACAAATTCCAGTAATCTTAATTTCGTTGCTCAGAAATTCAATCGCAAACCGTCCGAACTTAAATTTTCAATTATTAATGGGAATGATAATGTGGTGGAACAGTTAAAGAAATATCCTGATAAAATTGGCGTTATAAGCTATAATACGATTAGCAGACCTTTTGGTGAAGAAGCTCAGAAACTAAGAAATGAAGTTAGAATTTTGAAAATTGTACAAGGAAATAAGACTTACGAACCATCACTTTCTAATTTAAAAGTGATGACTTATCCTTTTACTAGAATACTTTATTTTCTGACTAATGAAGGCTATTATGGACTGGGAAATGGTTTTATAAGATTTTCCTGCACTCAGTTGGGACAAATAGTGGTTGAAAAAGAAGGTTTGCAACCTTATAATCTTTATAAACGTGAAGTGCAGATGAGATAAAAATATTTTAATAATTTTTTAACTTAAAAAACTTTTTTTTATCAAAAATTGGTCTGAATATTGCGTTTCATTCTACCAATTTAATCTTTTGAGAAATAATGAAAACAGAATATATAATGAATTTAACTAAAAAAATTGTACTGACTGCAGCAGTTGGTTTTTTCACTAATTTAACTTTTGCACAAAGCGTTCAGGACGGAATTAATTTTGTTGATAGCCAAAAATATGCAAAAGCAAAACAAAATTTTACAGATTTAATCAATCAAAATCCAAAAGATGCAAGCAATTTTTTCTATCTTGGGAATACATATTTGACACAGTTCGATCCTAATTTTACTGAAGCTCAGGACAGTTTTAACAAAGGTTTGGCTGTGGATCCTAAAAGCTATTTAAATAAAATAGGATTAGCATCAGTAAAACTTGGGAAAGGCGATAAATCGGCAATTACAGAGATACAACAGATCGTAAAAGACTCTAAAGAAAAAGATGCCGAAGTTCTTTTTAGAGCTGGTGAAGCATTAACTTTATTTGAAAAGAACAGTTCACCTGACTTAGCTATCACTTTTCTGAACAAAGCTATTGAAAAAGCTCAGAAAAATGGTGTGCCTGCAAATTACTATTATTCTTTAGGAGATGCATACAGGCTTAAAAAAGATCCGGGTAACGCTATGACTGCTTATGATAAAGCAGAAGTTGTGGCTAGAAACAAAGCGTCTGTATTCACAAGAAAAGGTACGCTTTGGATTGCAGCACAGCAATGGCAGCAAGCAAAACAAAATATTGATAAAGCTATTGCCGTAGATCCGACTTATGCTCCGGCTTATAAAGCTTTGGCAGGATTTAATATAAAATATCAAAAAAACGCAGAAGCAACACAAAATCTCATCAACTATACCAAGTATGCTGATGAAGACCCATATACACAGTTGGAAATTGCAAAGCTTTATTTTACAAATGAAGATTATGCTAATGCAAAGACCACTCTAAATGCAGTTTTTGACAAGGTTAATGATCCTATTAAGTATAAATTAAGAGCTTATATTCTTTATGGGGACGGTGATTATGCCGGGGCTAAACAGAATATGGATACATTTCTTTCTCAGGCAGACAAGAGTAGAGTGCAGGCTTCTGATGAAGGTTTGCAGGGATTGGTTGCAGCAGGCTTAGCTTCAAAAGAGAAAGATGCGGCAGTAAAATCCCAGCTAGAAACTTTTGCTCAACAAAAAATAGCTATTGCAAAAGCAGCTAAAGATGAAACTCTTAAATGGGACGAAGAATTAGCTAAAGTAAAAGGTGGTATTACAGCATCTTCAGTAGATCAAGGAGCAACTTCCCCTGAAATTGAAGCTTTGAAAGCTAAAGTGGCAGCAAACCCTAAAGATACAGATGCAATCTACAAATTGGCACAAGCTTATCAGGAAGTGAAAAATTGGAATGGAGCAATCCTTACCTGGGGTAAAATGTCTTCTGCTTTGCCGGATTGGGCGCCAGCTTATTACAGCCAAGGTTACGCCTATCAACAGGCAGGAAATAACGAAATGGCGAAGGCTTCCTATGAAAAGTTTATTTCTTTAGTAAAGCCTGCTGAGATAGAAGCAAGCAAACAAAGTTTAGGATACGCTTATTTCTTTATGGCCTATATGGAAAAAGATACAAACCCTGAAAAAGCAAAACAGGATATTACTAAGTCTTTAGAATACGATCCTACTTATCAGGATGCTGTTAATCTTCAGAAGACTTTGAATAAGTAAAATATAAATTATCTAAAACTTCCCGATTTTTGAAAATCGGGAAGTTTTGTTTTTATTAAATTTGTACAAAATATAATCAAAATGAAATGTGATTTTTTAGCAATTGGAGCGCATCCTGACGATGTTGAACTTGGCTGTGGCGGTACAATTGTTAAGTTGATTTCTGAAGGCAAAACAGTTGGAATTATCGATCTTACGGAAGGTGAGTTAGGGACCAGGGGAACAAGGGAAACAAG
>JAEXJU010000013.1 GCA_023448955.1 Bacteroidota bacterium | reverse complement strand
CAATTTATCTTCCACTTCCTGAAAGTAGGATTCCGAACCTTCTTTTTTGATGTTGAACATTTTCATCGCAATCGGTTTTACCATTTTAAGGTCGCTCGAAATACTTTCTCTTACGCCGGGATACTGGATTTTCACAGCCAATTTTTTGCCGTCTTTTTTCGCAGTATGAACCTGTCCGATACTCGCTGCATTAACCGATTCGGCGGAAAATTCATCAAAAATATCTTCCGGATTTTTCCCGAAATATTTTCTGAATGTTTTCTTCACCAAAGCACCAGACAAAGGCGGAACCGAGAACTGCGAAAGTGAGAATTTCTCTACATATTCCACCGGAAGAATATTTTTTTCCATACTCAGCATTTGGGCAACTTTCAAAGCAGAACCTTTCAATTCTTTTAACGAATCGTAAATGTCTGCTGCATTGTCTTCGTTCAGAATTTTACGTGCTTCATCTTCATCTTTCGTTATTTTATTTCCGTAATATTTCAGGTAATTGACACCGACTTTTGCTCCTGCTTTAAGCAGGCTGCTTGTCCGTTCCAATTTTCCTGTTGGAATTTTATCTAATGTTTTCATTTTTAAATTTTGTTTGTCAAATGTTTTTAACGCAATGTTTGCAATGATTTTTTTAATTGCTAACTGTTTTAAGTTCGAAACGGTGCTTCGACAAGCTCAGCATAACTACTCATTTCTTAAGCTCCTTTAGGAGTTTTATCTGTGTAGAAAAAGAATTTATTTCCCATTTTGAGGCACTCCGTAGGAGTGCTATTTTTAATTCATCTTTGAATTTTAAGATTGAACTCCTGCGGAGTTCTCTTCAACACAATTATTCGTAATTTCTAAACAGATTCCGCACCTACGGAGCGCACTATTCTCTAGATTATTTCCATTCATTTTCGCAGCCGAATTGCATCATTCTTTTATCTTTAATTCTTGAATCGGCGAATCTCGCAGCCCGACCTGAACGGAGCTCTTTTTGTAAACTAATGGCTGAGGAATCGAAGTCATTGGTTTGCAAAAAAGCGGGAGTGGAGGGCGGAAATAGCTGCCCAAATAAAAAATAGCTTTATTCAAAACCAAAAGACAGTTGCCAATCGCCATTCATCAACTCATTTTAAACTTTTCCTTCCACAGAAATTTCCCAAGGTCGAAAACTTTTCTTAACGGTTCATTATCCAGTAATTCAAAACCTGTGTCAATGGTCTTTTCGATGAAAATGTCCGTCTTTTCAAAATCAGGAGAAGTGTCTTTTTTCCAGAATTCGATAGCGGAAAGCAGATGAAGCCAAAGTGCTTCCTGTCTCGATTTTTCATTGAATTTTCGGATGTCTTCCTTCGATTTTTCAATCATTTCCCATTCGTTGAAATCGAGAGTATTGACAAATTGTTTGTGGGTTTCCCTAAGATTCTGAAGCGTTTTGATGTTCTGGATTTTATTGCTTCCTAAAATTGATAATACCAAAGAACGGTTCATCGTCATATTTTCAAAGAAAATGTAATAGACATTCAGAAGCTTTTCTTTGGTTGTCACCTCACTCGAGGAATTCACTTCCGAAGCGAGTTCCAGAGATTTCGTGAAAAGATGATTCAATATTTCTCTTTCGATTTGCTCGAATCCTGAGAAATAGTGGTAAAATTCTTTCTCTTCAAAATTATTTTCTTTCGCAAAAAGGTAAACATTTTTCGGTTTTTCTCCGTGATTCAAAAGATAATCTCCGTATAATTCAAATATTTTTTCCTGCGTGATATTGGCTTGTTCTTGCATAATAGAATTTATTTATTGACAAATTTAGTAAATAAATTTACATTTAATTAAAATAAAGTATAAATTTGTACTATATAAACCATTTAATTTTTGAATTATGTTGACAATACAGGCACAATCGAATATACCTACAGATTTTGGAATGTTTACTGTTTATGCATTCTCAGAACACGAAGAAGACTGGAATCCGCACTTGGTTTGGGTAGCAGAAAACACAGATTTCAGCAAAACGGTAAACGTGCGTTTTCACTCGGAGTGTATCACAGGCGAGATTTTTCATTCTAAAAAGTGTGAATGCGGACAACAATTGGACGCGGCAATGAAATATATGTCGGAAAACGGAGGAATAATTATTTACCTTCGACAGGAAGGGCGTAATATCGGAATCATCAATAAGTTAAGAGCATATGCGCTTCAGGAAAAAGGTTTTGATACGGTGGAAGCCAATTTAAAGCTGGGTTTGCCCGCAGACGGAAGAAATTTTGATGTAGCGGTGGAAATGCTTAAGATTCTGAATGTGAAAGAAATTAATTTGCTGACCAATAATCCGGATAAACTTAAATCTCTGGAAAACAGCGGAATTATTCTCAATAACAGAGTTCCTTTGGAAATAGAATCGAATGAGGTGAACGAAAGTTATCTTTCAAAAAAGAAAGATTATTTTGGACATCTCTTAGAAAAGGTATAATTTTCTCATTACGCTGAGAAACAACTTCCAATCACCAAAACCAAACTTATGAAAAAAATTCTGCTTACCGGCGCTACCGGATACATCGGGAAACGAATGATTAACGTAATCGCAGCTCAGGGTTATCAGGTAATCTGCTGCTGCAGAGACAAAAATCGTTTTTCTAAAAGTGTGGATATTGATGATGCCCAGATTGAAGTGGTGGAAGTGGATTTTCTGAAACCCGAAACACTGGAAAATATTCCGAAAGATATTTCGGGAGCGTATTATCTGATGCATTCGATGAGCAACAGCAACGATTATGCAGAAATTGAAAGACAATGCGCCGTTAATTTTTCAAATTATATTGAAACCACCGACTGTAAACACATTATTTATCTTTCGGGTTTGGCGAATGAAAAAGAATTATCACAACATTTGAGTTCAAGATTTGAAGTTGAAAAAATCCTGATGAAATGTAAAGTTCCGGCAACGGTTTTAAGAGCGGGAATTATTATTGGTTCAGGAAGTGCATCTTTTGAAATCATCAGAGATCTGGTGGAAAAATTGCCTGTAATGGTAGCTCCGAAATGGCTTCACACAAAATGTCAGCCGATCGGAATTGCCAATGTTCTGGATTTTCTGATTTTTACTTTATTTAAAGAACAGGCGTATCATAAAAATTTTGATATCGGATGTGATAATGTTTTGACCTACAAAGAAATGCTTTTGGAGTTTGCTAAAATAAGAGGACTGAAAAGAAAGATTTTCACCGTTCCTGTAATGACTCCGAAACTGTCTTCGTATTGGCTGTATTTTATTACTTCAACATCATACAATTTAGCTTCTGCATTGGTTGGAAGTATGAAAATTGAAGTTATCTGCAGACCGGAAAGCCTTGCGGAAATTAAACAGATTACCGGAGTTCAGCCATTTTCTTATGATACGGCTTTGAGAAGAACGCTGGCTAAAATTCAGGATAATGAAATTGCTTCAAGCTGGAAAGACAGCTTTATCAGCAGCAGAAGCGATTCCAGCCTGAAAGATTATCTCGATGTTCCAAAATACGGCTGTTTTGTAGATTTAAGAACTGAAGAATACGATAACCGTGAAAAATGTCTCCACAGAGTTTTTTCTTTGGGCGGTGCAAACGGATGGTACGGTCAGAGTCTCTGGAAGGTTCGCGGATTTATGGATTTATTGGTTGGCGGACCGGGACTAAGACGCGGAAGAACGCATCCCGACAAATTGCATGAAGGCGATGCGCTGGATTTCTGGCGTGTTCTGTATGCCAACAAAGAAGAAGGAAAACTGATTCTCTTCGCAGAAATGAAACTTCCCGGAGAAGCGTGGCTGATGTTTAAAGTCTACAAGGGTAAACTTTGGCAAAAAGCGGTTTTCCGCCCTCACGGATTAACGGGAAGACTCTATTGGTATTCTGTTTTACCGTTTCACGGAATTATTTTTAATGGAATGGTGAGAAGACTGGCAAAAGGTATTTGACATAGTTTAAAATGATCTAATATAGATTCATTCTTAACGAAACATTTTATAATTTTGCATAAGTGAAAAAACTGATCTCGATACTATTGCTTAGTTTATACTTGGTTTCTACAACCGAGCTCTATCAGTTTTTGAAAATTCCGGTTCTTATTGAACATTATTTGGAACACAAACAGGAGAATCCGAAACTCACCATTGGTTCATTCTTCAAAATCCATTATGATAATCCGGTAAAAGATTCAGATTACACTAAAGATCAGCAGTTGCCGTTTGTTTCCCACGCAGCCCATCTTATCATCGTATGTACACCTGCGACACCCTTTACGTTTCAGTTGTCTGACAAAGAATCCAACCCGATTATTAAATCCAAACAGACTTTTTATAAAAGCATCTTTTACAATAAAGATATTCTCAATTCTATCTGGCAGCCGCCGAAATCTTGTTGATTTTTTTCTGAATTCCTCTCAAATATCACTTTGGGAGATTTCTGATACTTATTGGTAAATTTTTATACAGTTTTTTTTTATTTGGGCAGCTAATCCGCCCTCCGTTCCCGCTTTTTGTAATTTTGCCAACGCTTTTCCAACCGAAAAATTACAAAAGAGCTCCACTCAGGTCGGGCTGCAAAAAGTATAAATTTCAGTGATTAAAACAGGCATTAATTGGTATCAGACCATTATTATTTATTCATAAGCATTTGCTAGAATAGTAATTTAAAATAGAGATATTCATCTGTAAACCAGTTATCTATAATCTATTTTCAATTATCTATCATCTGCTAATAAGCTCAACAAAACATTATGCTTACAAAAATCATTGAGTTTTCTGTAAAGAACAAACTCATCATTGCGCTGTTGATTTTGGGATTGATAGGCGTGGGTTCCTATCAGGTCACCAAACTTCCGATAGACGCCGTTCCAGATATCACCAATAATCAGGTTCAGGTCATCACCATTGCTCCTTCATTTGGAGCAACAGACATCGAAAGACTCGTGACATTTCCCATAGAACAGGCGAACAATAACATTTCAGGATTAAAAGAAATCCGGAGTTTTTCCCGTTTCGGGTTATCGCTTGTTACCATCGTCTTTGAGGATGATGTAGATATTTACTGGGCAAGACAGCAGGTAGCAGAAAGGCTGCAGCAGGTTCAAACCCAGATTCCACAGGGAATAGGAACCCCCGAATTAGGTCCTATTTCCACAGGTTTAGGCGAAATTTTCCAGTATGTGATCCGTCCCGAAAAAGGCTACGAGAAAAAATATGACATCACAGAACTCCGCACCATTCAGGACTGGATTGTGAGAAGACAGCTTCTCGGTGTAAAAGGTGTTGCTGAAGTCAGCAGTTTCGGAGGAAAACTGAAACAGTACGAAATTGCCGTCAATCCCGACAGATTAAATGCTTACGGAATCACCATTAACGATGTTTTCGATGCATTAAACACCAATAACCAGAACACAGGAGGAGCTTATATTGAAAAAGGGCCCACCGTTTTATACATCCGAAGCGAAGGTCTGATCGGAAACATTGAAGACATCAAAAATATAGCAATTGCTTCCAAAACCAATGAAATCCCGCTGTTTATAAGAGATGTTGCAGAGGTAAAAACCAGTTTTGCAACACGATACGGTGCAATGACGTTCAATGATCAGGGAGAAGTTTCCGGAGCAGTGGTGATGATGCTGAAAGGTGAAAACAGCAATCAGGTTATTAAAAACGTAAAAGAAAAAATTGCCCAGATTCAGAAAACCCTTCCGAAAGGAGTAGTAATAGAACCATTCCTCGATCGTACCAAAATGGTAAACAACGCCATCGGAACCGTTGAGAAAAACCTTACAGAAGGCGCATTAATTGTTGTTTTTGTACTGGTTCTGTTCCTCGGGAATGTACGCGCAGGATTGCTCGTGGCTTCCGTAATTCCGCTTGCAATGCTTTTTGCCATCTGTATGATGAATCTTTTTGGAGTCAGCGGAAACCTGATGAGTCTCGGTGCACTGGATTTTGGTCTGATTATCGACGGTGCGGTTATTATTGTAGAATCCGTCCTGCATCAGTTCAGCCATAATTCAAAATTCAAAAAAATATTCTCCGTTGGAAAAGAAGAAATGGACACTATTGTTACCGATTCTGCCGGAAAAATGATGAACAGTGCAGTCTTCGGTCAGATCATCATCCTGATTGTTTATCTTCCGATTCTTACCTTACAGGGAATTGAGGGGAAAATGTTCAAACCGATGGCTCAGACTGTCGCTTTCGCTTTATTAGGAGCATTTTTATTGTCGTTAACCTACATTCCGATGATGAGTTCTTTGCTGTTGAGAAAAAGAAGCTCAAAACCGAGTTTATCCGACCGGATGATGAAAAAAGTAGAGAAAATCTATCTGAAAACATTACTTAAAATTTTAAGAGTTCCGAAAATGGTGTTCTCTATCGTAGCAGTACTTTTTGTCTTGGCAATTTTCATTCTTAGCAGAATGGGAGGAGAATTTATTCCTTCCCTTGAAGAAGGAGATTTTGCGGTGGAAACCAGAGTTTTGCCGGGAAGCAATCTCAATACAACCATTGAAAGTACCCAAAAAGCTGCTCATATCCTGAAATCAAGATTTCCGGAAGTACAAAAAGTCGTGACAAAAATCGGAAGCGGCGAAGTTCCTACAGATCCGATGCCGATGGATGCTGCCGATTTAATGGTGATTCTGAAAGATAAAAAAGAATGGACTTCTGCCTCCACATTCCCTGAACTGGCGGATAAAATGAGCAAAGAACTGCAGGATGTTCCCGGAGTAACGGTAAGTTTTCAGTTTCCGGTGCAGATGCGTTTCAATGAACTGATGACGGGAGCAAGACAGGATGTCGTGGTTAAAATTTTCGGAGATGATCTGGACGTTCTTTCCCAAAATGCCCAAAAACTTGGTAAAATTATTGAAACTGTAGACGGAGCGCAAAATCTTTACATTGAGCCGATTGCAGGAATGCCGCAGGTAACCATAGAATATAACCGTCCTGTTATTGCACAATATCATTTATCCATTTCCGATATCAACCGGATTGTGAATGCAGCATTCGCAGGGCAGAGTACAGGTCTCGTTTTCGAAGGCGAAAAACGTTTCGATATGGTCGTTCGTCTCGATTCCAAAGTCCGTAAGAATGTGGATGATATTAAAAATCTGCTTGTTCCGACCCCCTTCGGAAACCAGATTCCGCTTTCCCAGCTTGCGAAAGTTGAGGTGAAAAACGGACCCAACCAAATCCAGAGAGAAAATGCACAACGCAGAATTGTCGTTGGATTTAACATCAAAGGAAGAGACGTTCAGAGCATCGTGGAGGAACTTCAGACTAAAGTAAACAAAGAGATAAAACTTCCGACAGGTTATTATATGACTTACGGAGGTTCTTTTGAAAACCTGAACAATGCAAAACAGCGTCTGATGATTGCCGTTCCGGTTGCTTTGGCGCTTATTTTTGTAATGTTGTTTTTAGCATTCGGCTCGGTGAAAGAAAGTCTGCTGATTTACACCGCAATTCCATTGTCCATTATTGGCGGTGTATTTCTTCTTGCTTTGAGAGGAATGCCTTTCAGTATCAGTGCAGGCGTTGGATTCATCGCCCTTTTCGGAGTGGCAGTTCTTAACGGAATCGTTCTCATCTCAGAATTCAACAGATTATACAAAAGCGGAATCCGTAATATCGTAAGAATTGTAATTGATGGCGGAGAATCCAGACTTCGTCCGGTTCTGATGACGGCTTTCGTGGCATCTCTAGGCTTTATTCCGATGGCACTCAGCAACGGAGCAGGAGCAGAAGTTCAGCGTCCGTTGGCAACTGTGGTGATCGGAGGTCTACTCGTAGCAACCTTCCTTACGCTTTTTGTACTGCCGCTTCTTTATGTAACCATTGAAAAAGGATTTAAAATGAAATCGCCATCATTTGGAAAACGCAAACGCATATGAAGAAAACGCGATTACATATGACCTTTAAAAAACAATACATATCTACATATGAAAAATAATCACAAAAATATAACGGCTGTATTCATTTTGCTATTCAGCTTTGCAGGATTCGGACTGAAGGCGCAAACGCCAATCAATCTTCATACTGCGATCAATACCGCTCTGGAAAATAACAGAAATCTTAAAAACGAAAAGCTGAAATCGGAATATTCCAAAGCTTTGATAAAATCGGCGAATGATATTCCGCAGACTGGTGTGACGTTCGATTACGGACAGATCAACAGTGCGTACAACGATATGAAATTTGGCGTTTCCCAGAATATTGCTTTTCCGACGGTCTATAAAAAACAGAAAAATGTATATACCGAAGAATGGAAAAAATCTTTGCTGAATGTTTCCCTGAAAGAATATGAACTAAAAAAAGCAGTCAGCCTTACCTTTTACAACATTCTGTACTGGAAAGAAAAAGAAAAACTGCTGAATGAAATCCTGAAACTGTACACCGACTTTTCAGACAAAGCGAATCTTAGACTGAAAGCAGGGGAGAGTAATATTCTGGAAAAAACAACCGCTTCAAGCCAGAAATCGGCGATAGAAATTCAGTTAAAACAATTGCAGCAGGAATTAGCCGTTTTAAAGATCCAGTTTCAGTGGCTTTTGAATACGGAGACAGATTTCATTCCCGAAGATTCAAAATCGTTTGCCAATTCTTTAAACGAAAAACTGACGGATCATCCATTGCTGAAAATCTGGGAACAGCAGGAAAATATTTCCAAAGAACAGATCGCACTGGAAAAAGCAAAAATGCTTCCCGGTTTGCAATTGGCGTATAATCTGAACAGTTTTAAAGGATTGGGTCCGGATGATAAATTGTATAATGCAACACCTCAGTTTCATTCGGTTCAGATAGGTGTTTCGCTTCCTGTATTTTCCGGAGGTCAGAAAGCGAGAATTGAAGCGGCAAAAGTGGCGCAGTCTGTTGCTGAAAGTGAATTGAAAAACGCGGAATTCAATCTTCAGAATCAGCTTAAAAAAGCCAGAGAAATCTATCAGTCCAATCTGAAAATTGTTTCAAAATATGAAAGTTCCGACCTTAAAAATGCAGATGTCATTACCGAAACGGCGAAAAGACAGTTTATCGGCGGAGAAATCAATTACCTCGAATTTGTGATCCTCGTGAATCAGTCAGTACAGCTTAAAAACAATTACACCGATGCAGTCTGGAAACTTAACCAAAGCGCCATTGAACTGGAATACCTTACTTTAAATCCGTAAAAAAATGAAATCAATTTCAATATATACCTTATTACTCAGCTTTTTTGTATTCATTCAATGTAAAAAAGAAGAAGCTCCCAAACAAGAAAAGAGCCTCCCGAAAGACGAAAATGTAGTGACTTTAACCGATGCACAGTTAAGAAATGCACCGATAGAAACAACCACACTTTCGTTACAGAATATCGCTTCCACCCTGAAATTAAACGGAATGATCGATGTTCCGCCTCAAAATCTGGTTTCAGTAAGCATTCCGCTTGGCGGTTATCTGAAATCCAGCAATCTTCTTCCGGGAATGCCGGTTTCCAGAGGTCAGGTGATTGCCGTGATTGAAAATCCGCAATTCATTCAGCTTCAGCAGGATTATCTGATGGCAAGATCCAAAGCACATTTTGCAGAACTGGATTACAACCGTCAGAAAACACTTAACCAAAGTCAGGCAAGCAGCGACAAAGCTATGCAGCTCGCTCAGTCTGAAATGAACAGCCAGAGAATTTTAATGAATTCATTGGCACAGCAGCTCAGACTCATCAATATCAATCCGGAATCTTTAAAATCAGGAAGCATTACGAAAAGCGTTCCGGTGTATAGCTCCATCAACGGATTTGTAAGCAAAGTGAATGTGAACATCGGAAAATATGTAAATCCTTCGGATGTGCTTTTTGAGCTCATCAATCCCGATGATATTCACCTGAATCTTAAAG
>JAEXJU010000247.1 GCA_023448955.1 Bacteroidota bacterium | reverse complement strand
GAAATTAAGTATGCGATTTTTAGCTTTTATTGGCGCCATTACCGCCCTAAACTCTTTCCCAATACCTGCAGTTCCTTTTGAAGTAAGTATTTCACCGTGATTATATACAGAAAATCTTAAAGTTGCATAGAAAGGCTTCTCTCCTTTTAGATAGAGGCCTTTTGGTGTTGGCTTAAAAATATTATAGAAATCATAAGATTCAGCAATAATAATATCCCTGTCCTGTATAGAAAATTTCTCAGGGTGATTTTTACTGACCACTACTGTGCCTATTACCGCATTATTATTATATATATCAACTTTGAACGGAGTCGTTTCATTTGTAGACATATAAAGCGTTTGATACTCGCTCCCATTTCCAGTCCTATCAACCATAGGAGCAAACCAGTGCTCTCTATCTAACTGCGAAAAAACATTTATTGAAAAAACAAATATTAATAAAAATTGTAAAATTCTCTTCATTGTACTAAAACCAAGTTTATTACAAATGTAAAGAAAGCATTTTATTTTATTGATATAATCAATTTCTATTTTTCAAGAGTATCCAGCCAGTTTTCTGAACACGTTTTGGATTTCCGGATTCATTCCATTCCAGGATGTACCAATAAGAAGCTGTCGGAAGTGGTCTTCCGTTTAATGTTCCGTTCCAGATAAACTGATTTTCTGAAGCACCTTTAAAAATCAACTGTCCGTTTCTGTCATAGATTTCAAATCTCGGATCAATTTTTGTCAAAAGACCCGAATAGTCGATAAAATCATTGAATCCATCATCATTGGGAGTAATCACATTTTTTATACCTATTATAGAAAATTTCTGAACAACAGATCCACAGGCATCTTTAACTACTATAATATGATCGCCTTTTGAAATGGTAAAAACATTGCCTGATTGGTATGGAGATCCATCTAAACTGTAAGAATATGGCGGAATCCCATTGGCTGTAAGAATAGTGACTTTATTCCCTTCTATCAAAACATTATCAGTAACTAAATCCTGAGGTTCTGATATTTTGACAGACTGCTTATAAACACATCCATTAAAACCAAGTTCTACAATGTAATTTCCAGCTGCCAGATTTTTACCATAACGGTTATTACTAATAGATGTTTGCAAAGGATCGGATTCTTTATACCATTTGTAGGAACTGAAACTCATATTCAAAGCGGGATCAAAACCATCACCGGCATCCAGATCAATCGTAGTCCTTTTGCAGATAATCGTGTCTTTTAAAATCGATGATTTTCTAGGTTGTTTGAATCTAAGTTTGAAAACCGAATAATTATCACAGAAATTTCCTGGCTTTTTTATACGGATGTAGTATGCTTTTTCAGCTTGTGAAGGGCTTAGAGTTGGAGATTTGCTGATGGACGGTGCATCCGCTTTCAACTCTGATATTTTATCATAAAATTTGACATCACTCGGATTGAGCGTTTCAGTAGTCATTAAACCAATATAATCATCCAGATTCACCGTTTTACTTCCTTTGAGTTCATCGTCACAGACATCAAAAACCGGAATTGTGGCTGGCTGCTGCGGATAGTTCATCTGAAGTTGAGAACCGTGATAGAATCGTAAAATATAAGTGTCCGGAGTACAACTGAACGCTCCAACTTTAACTGTAATATCCTGAGGATTTTGTGTAAACTCAAAATTATTATCGGGATTAATTTTTGTTCCCGACTGAGTAAAATACTCGACTTTGAAGTCTCTATTAAAATTAGTAACAATCTGACCCGTGTACTTTGATAACTTTTCAATGTATTTTCCATCAAAATCATCATCACAAATCATTATCGGAGAGTTATCAATGATGGCAACCGGTGCATCTTCAACCTTAACATTACCTGCAAGTGTACATCCGCTGCTGAGCACCACTTCTAATCGGTAATCTCCCGGAACATTAGTAGTGTAAGAAGTTTGAGTGAGTGGTAAGCCTAGATTAACATTATCCTTGAACCAGTAATATTTTGCACCTGAATCATTAATATCAGTTGTTGGATTTTTAGGTTCTATTGTAACATTTGAACCATTGCAAATAATAGCGGAATCATCTGTTTCAATAGCAGGAATCATGTCAATATTACCTGTAAAACTTCCAGCTTCCAGAAATACCGCAGAATCATATTGTGAGTTTGCGTTTTTGCCTTCGTCTGCTATTACCAATTTAATATGATATTGTACTCCGGGAACAATTTCTGCTACTGCTGTTAGAATCTTGGTCTGACCATTAAAATTTGTCGCACTGTCATTGCTGCCACTCTGTTGGCTGTAAAAGCCTATAAATCCGTCAAAATACTTGCTATTATCTCTGTCATTTATTGTCGTTACAGACACAGCTTCACCTGTTCCAGGAACAACAGCAATATTTTGGTAAGGATCCGCGCTGCCTTTTTTCTTTATAAGAAATGCAAAAGCATCGCTGTAGCTATAGTTTCCAGGATAGTATTCTTCGGACAAAAACAAGTACCGAAAGCTGATTTTGTTGCTTAATGTAGATGAAAAATCAAATTCTAAAAAAGTTGCATTGGAAAGTTCCGACACTGGAAGCCCGGTTGCATCTGCAAGATCCTGATCTCCATTCCAGTTTGAAGCTGTAGCACTCTGAACTGGCTTAGTCTTTGGCCCCGGTGCTGCCAAAATATTACCTGTCGATAATATAATTCCTTCATTCATCCCGAGATTGCTTGTCCCTTTGTTAAAATAGCCATAGCTTGAGTTTCCCACTCCAAGATTCCCACCTGATACAGTTACATTGGAAATAGATACGCAACTCAGATTTTGAGTCCCTATAAATTTATCCGCAACCAGTTGTTGAGGTGTATAGGTAGTATTATCAACAGTGATAAACTGTGCGCTCGCCATCCCAAACATAAAAAGCAGAACTGTGATAAAAATCTTATATGAAGACAAAGAATATCTCATTTAACATAATAATAAGGATTGCAAATTTACTCCTAAATTTTATAACAAAAAATCCTGCTAAAAATTTTAGCAGGATTTAGTTATATTTTAAAGTAATGTTCTGATTATGAAAGAGCAACTCTTACAAAACCTGTTACTTTAAGATCTCCATTCACAGATTTCACATAGTCTGCAACAGATACGCTGCTATCTTTGATGAAATCCTGGTGTACCAAAGTATTGTCTTTGTAAAATCTCTGCATTTTACCTTTAAGGATATTATCGATAATATTTGCAGGCTTTCCTTCTTCAGTAAGCTTGTGTCTTTCGATTTCCAATTCTTTATCGATAGTTTCCTGGGATACAGAATTCTCGTCAAGAGCAATTGGATTCATTGCAGCAACCTGCATAGAAACAGCTTTTGCAGCCTCATCAGCACCATCTACTTTAGCAGAAAGAGAAGTGATAGCAGCAATTTTGTTCCCTGCGTGGATGTAAGCACCTAAGAAAGCACCTTGGATTGTTTCAAAAGAACCGATCTCGATTTTTTCACCGATTACACCAGTCTGTTGGATCAATTTTTCAGCAACAGTCTGTCCGTGGAAATCAGAAGCAAGGAATTCTTCTTTGTTAGCATAGTTGATAGCCTGCTCTGCCAATTCGTAAGCCAGCTCTACGAAAGCTTCGTTCTTAGCCACAAAGTCAGTTTCACAGTTTAAAGAGATAATAGCACCAAGTGTGTTATCCTCGTTTACTCTTGCGATTACCGCACCTTCGGAAGAATCTCTGTCTGCTCTGTTAGCAGCAACTTTTTGTCCTTTTTTTCTAAGGATATCAATTGCTTTTTCGAAATCTCCTTCAGCTTCTACTAAAGCTTTCTTGCAGTCCATCATTCCTGCACCTGTCGTGTTTCTTAGTTTTGCTACGTCTGCAGCTACTGGTGTATAAGACATAATATAGATTGTTTTTTATTTAATTTTCAGATTTTATCTCCTTCATTATTTTCAGCGTGCAAATATAGTGAATTTTATAAAAAAAACGATCATTTCATATAATCTTAATAAGCTGTAATATTATAGAAACATTAAAATTAACTCTGTCACAACAATCTCAATTTTTTATGTTAAAAAATACAATACATTACAAGATTTAATTTATTTTTACGTTTTAGTTATATCAAAGTGTTATCAAAAATATAATGAAGCAGATTCTTTTACTATTATTCCTTTCTATATCGATTAGCTCATTTTCTCAGGTTAGTGTTTTCGAAGCAAAAAAAACCACAGACAGAGCTGTGGTAGAAAAATTCATCCGAGACAATCCAAATCATCCGGCTGTTACAGAGCTTAAAAAGAAAGCGCTCTCTATGAAATATGCCGCCAATCCTCAGATTGCAAAGCCTACTGTTACTACAATGACGGAAAATAAAATTGAAAAAACATCAAAAGTTGGAACATCTGCTGCAAAAGGAGAGCCCTCCGAACAGGCAAAAAACACCGCCGCAGTGCTTACCAGCCTTTTCAGCAATGACCCGAATAAAAAGGAAGCTATCGTTCAGTTTGTCAATAAATCCAAATGTAACCTTATTATTAAAATAAGTGGAAAAAAGTTCTACAACCTTACCGTTCCTTCCAATGGACAGAACTATATTCTGGTAGACAAAGGAAGCTACAATGTTTCAACTTCGATTTGTGATGCCGTTTATAATCAAAACAAAGCACTCACGAAAGATGTCATCATAACATTGAACGGTCCTAAATAAGCTCAAACATTGCTTTTTGAAACTAATTAAGTTCATATTATTTTTTAGCTGTACTATTCTTTTTTCGCAAAAGAAAATTGACATCGATAGTTTACAGCTTAAGG
Organism: Bacteroidota bacterium; assembly: GCA_023448955.1. Taxonomy (GTDB): domain Bacteria; phylum Bacteroidota; class Bacteroidia; order Flavobacteriales; family Weeksellaceae; genus Epilithonimonas. Next base: position 5,550 of record JAEXJU010000247.1, on the reverse strand, counting down.
ACACTAAAGAACTTTTGGGTGATGATTACGGGAACATATATATCTACAAAGCAAAAGATCTGAGTTTTACAAAATTTGATCCGGATGGAAAACAATTGGGAAAGCTGATGATGACTTTTCCATACAAAGTTCAGAGCGTTAACAATCCGCTTAATATTGTGATGTTTTCCGAGAATGCCCAGGAAATCAAATTTTTTGACCAAAACCTTAATGAAATCCAGAAAATAAGCCTTAGTCAACTTTCGGTTTTATCACTGCTGTTTATGCGGAAGATTTACAATTTGCGTGGATGATAGATGACAGTAATAAAACGCTTGTCCAGTACAACTTCAGAAGCAATTCCGTTATCAACTCATTCCCGTTCGGCATTAATCTTCAATCTATAAAGGATTTTCTTGTATATGATAACAAAATTTACATTCTGAAGGAAAACACTTTTGAAGTTTACAATACAAAAGCTGATTTATTTTATTCTGCAGTTATTAATAACGTTAAAAAATTCAGAAGAAGTAATGACAAAATTTATATTTTCAGTGATAATCAAATTACGCAATTTGACGGAAAAACTTTAACAGAGACTTTCTGCAATCCCGACGCAAAAATTGTGGATAAAAACACTTCAGGATTTTTGGCACTCATAAAAGACAAACTATATCTTTACAATCTTAAATAATTAAAGCGAACATTGATAAATCATTGTAAATTTATCATAAGTCATCACTCATCATTTATCAATAATAATAACGATGCATATAGCTGTCACAGGAAACATCGGTGCCGGAAAAACCACACTCACTACAATGCTGTCCAAACATTATGGTTGGGAAGCACAATTTGAAGATGTAGATCACAATCCTTATCTGGATGATTTTTATGGTGATATGTCCAAATGGAGTTTTGCACTTCAGATCTATTTCCTGGGAAGCAGATTCCGGCAGGTAAAAGAGATCCGCGAGAGCGGCAAAAATGTAATTCAGGACAGAACCATCTATGAAGATGCACATATTTTTGCTGAAAATCTTGCTGAAATGAACCTTCTATCCGAAAGAGATTTTAAAAACTATCTTTCTGTATTTCAACTGATGAAAGACTTCGTTTCGGCACCGGATTTGCTAATCTACCTAAGAGCTGATATCCCAACACTGGTGAAGCAAATCGCTAAAAGAGGCAGGGAATATGAAACCAGCATCAGCATAGATTATCTCTCCAAACTTAATAATAAGTATCAGAACTGGATAGAAAATTATAAAGAAGGCAAGCTTCTGATCATCGACGTTGATGATCTGGACTTTGTAGAAAAACAGGAAGACTTTGGTTACATCCTGGAAAGAATAGATGGAGAACTGAACGGTTTGTTTTAAATTATTTCGGCAATAATTTTGACAAACCTCAAAATTAAAAGGTCGATAATAATAAAATCAAAACCATGATTAAAGTAATTCATAACAATAGATGTCCAAAGTCAAAAGCCATCTTGGAATACCTGGACGAGAATGATATTAAATTTCAAATTATTGACATCAACAGAGAACCGCTAAGTCTTTTTGAACTGAGAACACTTTTCAAAAAACTCAACAAAAGACCTAGTAAGATCCTTAGGAAATCCACAGATCTTTTCAGGGAACATTTTTCTCATTCTGAAACAGTGAACGAAGAAAAAGCACTGGAAATCATTGCTAAACATCCGGAAGTAATCCAGTGTCCCATTCTCATAAAAGGTAGAATTGCAATGCCAGGCAATCCTCTGGAAAATGTAAAATTCTTCATAGAAAATTAAAAAATAATTTTGATATTACTTATTGAAGTGTTTAGAGTCTGAAAATTACAACTAAACACTTATTTTTTTGATAATTAATTTAAAATTATTTGTCCATCTGAAAAATAATTCTTTATTTTGCACTCTCAAATATTCATTAGTCAAAAGAACATCGAGATATGTCAAGAATTTGCCAAATAACAGGTAAGCGTGCAATGGTAGGAAACAACGTTTCCCACGCTAATAACAAAACGAAAAGACGTTTTGAAATTAATTTACTAGAGAAGAAATTTTATCTTCCTGAGCAAGAGAAACACGTTACTTTAAAAGTATCTGCTCACGGATTAAGAGTTATCAATAAGATTGGTATAGAAGAAGCTATCGAAAGAGCAGCTAGAAACGGATTCATTAAAAATACGACTAAGTAATGGCTAAAAAAGGTAACAGAGTTCAGGTAATTCTAGAATGTACTGAGCACAAGGAAAGCGGCGTAGCAGGAATGTCAAGATACATTACTACAAAAAATAAAAAGAATACTACAGAAAGACTGGAGCTTAAAAAGTTCAACCCGGTTCTTAAGAAGTATACTGTTCATAAAGAAATTAAGTAATTTATAAAAATAATTTACAATGGCAAAAAAGGTAGTAGCAACGCTTCAAGGTGGTGCTGGATCAAAAAAAATGACAAAAGTAATCAAAATGGTGAAGTCTTCTAAATCCGGAGCTTACGTTTTTGAAGAAAAAGTAATGAACGCTGACGAAGTTGAAGGTTATTTGAAAAAATAATCCATAAACTGATACAATATAAAAACTACTCTTTTCAGGGTAGTTTTTTTGTTATCTTTGTTTTCGATTCAAAATAAAATATCTAAGGATCGTTTATTGATTTTCATTTATCATTTATACATAGAATGAGCTGGTTTAAAAAAATATTCAAAAAAGAAGAAAAAGAAACACTTGATAAGGGTTTGGAAAAATCCAGTCAAGGATTCTTTGACAAAATTTCAAGAGCCGTTGTAGGAAAAAACACTGTAGATGATGAGGTGCTTGATGATCTGGAAGATGTCCTCATTGCTTCTGATGTAGGAGCAGAAACAACTATCAAAATCATTAAAAGGATTGAAGAACGTGTTGCGAAAGATAAATACGTAAACGTTTCCGAACTGGATCGAATCCTGCGGGAAGAAATCTCTGGTCTTCTTCTGGAAAATCCTCATTTGGACACTGACAATATAGACACGTCTAAAAAACCATACGTCATTATGGTCGTTGGTGTCAATGGTGTGGGGAAAACAACAACTATTGGAAAGCTGGCAAATCAATTTAAATCTCAAGGACTTAAAGTAGTTTTAGGCGCGGCAGATACTTTCCGGGCCGCAGCGGTAGATCAGCTGGTAATTTGGAGTGAAAGAGTTGGTGTCCCTATTGTAAAACAAGGAATGGGCTCGGATCCTGCATCGGTGGCTTTTGACACTGTACAATCTGCTGTTGCCCAAAATGCAGATGTTGTTATCATTGATACTGCTGGAAGATTGCATAATAAGGTAAACCTTATGAATGAGCTCACCAAGATAAAACGTGTTATGCAAAAAGTGATTCCGGATGCGCCACACGAAGTTTTGCTGGTTCTAGACGGGTCTACCGGGCAAAACGCCTTTGAACAGGCAAAACAATTTACTGCGGCAACAGAAGTTTCTGCTTTAGCAGTTACAAAACTGGACGGAACTGCCAAAGGTGGCGTAGTGATAGGAATATCGGATCAGTTTCAGATTCCTGTGAAATATATTGGTGTAGGAGAAAAGATGGAAGACCTCCAGATTTTTAACGGTATGGAATTTGTAGATTCATTTTTTAAACAGAGGAAATAAACACAAATTTTTACCTTAAAAAAATTAAACTATGGGTATTTTAACTTGGATTATCTTCGGACTAATTGCCGGAGCTATTGCAAAAGCTATCCATCCTGGTAAAGATCCAGGAGGCTGGCTTGTTACTATCATCATCGGGATTGTAGGTGCTTTTATAGGTGGTGCAATCGGAACTTACGTTCTTGGATGGGGTGATGTAGATTCTTTCTGGAGTCCAAAAAGTTGGCTGCTAGCAATTGGTGGCTCAGTATTATTATTGTTTATTTATGGTATGCTTACCAAAAAGTAAATTCAACAATAATTAAAGTTTTTAAAATTTTATTGAAAAAGCATCAGGAAATCTGATGCTTTTTTGCTTATTAAATTATATATTTGGACTGAGAAAAATTAATTAATAATGAAGAAAATCTTTACTACTCTCCTTTCATGTGGGATGATGACCAGTGCATTTGCACAATGGACGCCTACAGCTATGAAAGGAAACAAGTTACGAGACACCAAAGTTACAAACTATTACAGTCTGGATCTTGGTGCTATTAGAGCCCAATTGGCGACTGCCAGCGAATCCGGAAAGAACAGTAAACCGGTAATCATCAATCTTCCTACTTTAGAAGGAAAAATTGAAAAATTCGAAGTTTATAGCTTACCTGTTGTCGAAAAATCTATGGCAGATCAATATCAGTTAGGATCTTATGTCGGCGTTAAATCTGATGATCCTACTGTTTATGTAAGATTTAGTGTATCACCTTATGATCTGCAGGCAATGATGTTCCGCAATGGTCAGTATGAATTTATTGAACCTCAGGACAAAGAAAAAACAGTTTACGGTGTATTTCCAAAAACTAACAAGCCTACTGGTGGAAAAGCTTTTGAATGTAAATCTACTGAATCTTTCCTAAGCAAGAAGCAAATGGATGAATTGTCAAAATCTACAGATTTTACACACAATGCCATAGATTTTAGCAAAGCAAACGATAAAAAATACAGAACATACAGGCTTGCGATCTCTGTAACTGGAGAATATACGCAGTATTTTGGCGGAGTTTCTCAGGCAGCAGCAGCTATCAATGCTACAATGACCAGAGTAAACGGCGTTTTCGAAAAAGATTTTGCTATTCACATGAATGTGCAGAATTTTCCACAGCTGATTTATACTGATCCTAATACAGATCCATACTCTGCAGCAGCTACAGGTGCAGGTGGAGCATGGAATCTGGAGGTTCAGAAAACTTTAACCAGCGTTATTGGAAATGCCGCTTATGACATAGGGCATTTATTCGGAAGATCCGGTGGTGGTGGAAGTGCCGGAGATATTGGAAATGTTTGTAGAAATCCTGCAAGTACTACTGATGATACATCTAAAGGCTCTGGTTTCACTTCTCCAGGAACAGGAGGACCGGAAGGTGATAACTTTGATATTGATTATGTAGCACACGAAATGGGACATCAGTTTGGTGCAGATCATACGTTTTCTCACGCTATTCAAAGCTCTCCCTACAATACTGCACATATGGAACCTGGCTCCGGCTCAACAATTATGGGTTACGCAGGCATTACAAGTGCCGATGTTCAGCCACATTCGGATGCTTATTTCCATGTAAGAAGTATTGAGCAAGTACAGACTTACGTCAATACGCAAAGCTGCGATGTTAATACATCTATTACAAATAATCCTCCTGTGGTTGCCGTATTGCCAAGCAAAACAATCCCGAAGGGAACCGCATTCGTATTAACGGCTTCTGCTACTGATGCTGAAAACGATCCTTTGACTTATAACTGGGAGGAATATGACAGATCTACTTCTGCCATTACTACTGTAACAGGAACCAACACTGCTGGTCCAAAATTCAGATCTCTGCCAAGTTCTACGCTTCCATACAGATATTTCCCTAAATTAAGTAATGTTCTTAATGGAACTCTTTCCAGT
>JAEXJU010000039.1 GCA_023448955.1 Bacteroidota bacterium | reverse complement strand
ATTTTCTTGAATGTATTTCTTAATTTTTCCAGATGATGTAAATACTGTTAAAAGACTTCCGACTGAAAGTGTAGGCTTTCTGATAACTGGCAAAGCAGAATAAACGATGCCCATTTTTTCTGCGAATTTTTTTGTAGCAGCTATCTTATCTCTTCCTGCCCAGGTAAACTGTAAAACATGGAATTGATAATTGCCATTCTTAGAAATTTCTTCAAAAATTGGCATAAATAAGCCTTCCATATATGAAGTTTGAGGGCCATCCCAGGTTATGAAAAGTATATTTTTCATACAGCAATACTTTTACTTTTAACTACAGCAAATTTATCCTTGAATCTAAGAAACCATTTTCTACGAATGTAGATTTTTAATAGCGATATCAATAATTTTTTTTCTTTAAATAATAAGTATGTAATTAAAAAAACACTTAATCCGAAGAAAAAAGTTACGCCACAATTTGCTAAAGCAGCATCAAAGTTTTTAAGTCTGTAGTGTTCCAAACTTAAGCCAATATGAGAAATGACTACAAAGAATAAGATAATCGTCCTAATACTATTAAGTCCTAGCAAATATATGTTATCAGTTATTATCATTTTTGAATTATTGTGTTTTTAAGAATTCTATTTTTAATAATGGCAAAAAAAATGTTTATAAATTAGAGTCAATAGGGTTTAAATTGAAAAAATTAATTAAATAATTATCCAAAACCTTATTTATTGATTAATAAATCCTATAATTTTCATTGGATTACCAACAACAATGGCATTATCAGGAATGTCTTTATTTACAAAAGTACAGGCGCCAATAGTTACATTATTACCAATTTTAACATTCCCAACGACAATGGAATTTGCACCTACAGTAACATTATTACCCAAAATCGGATAATCATCTCCGTAAAACATCTTTCTCGTACCTAAGGTTGTATTTTGAAAAATAATACAACTCTCACCCATAACAACACCCATCCCAATGACCACTCCAACAGGATGAGGAAACTTTGTTTTTTTCTCTCCTACATATTTTATTTTACACTTTATATCGCAGGTATTTGCCAATTTTTTTGTTTGGTAATATTTGTAAGACCAAAAAAGCTGTTTAAAGTAAAACCGCCAATTTAATGCAGATCTTAATACCCATTTTAACAACTTACCAATTAAACTTTTTTTAAGAATTTGCAAAGTATCCATCTGTTAAAAAATATTATTTTCAGATAATAGCGATTTATAGAGTTTCTCAACATCTTCTGTATATCTTTCTTCAGTATAGTTTTCAGTAGCTCTTTTATAACCATTTTTTGCGAATGATTCTAACAATTCTGGATCATCATACAATTTTTGTATTGCCAAGGCTATTTCTGAAGGTTGATTTGGATTGATTAAAATGCCTGTTTCATTATTCACCACAACATTTTGTAATCCTCCTACTTTGGTTGCAATAACCGGAAGCTTATGCAACATAGCTTCTGCGGCTACCAAGCCAAATCCCTCTCGCTGAGAAGCAATGCAGAATACATTCATCAATTTATAAAATGGAGCAGTGTCAAACTGGTAGCCTGTAAAAATTATTTTATGATTAATATTATGATCTACAGCGGCTTTTTTAATTAATTCTTCATCTCTGCCACTACCTACAACTAACAACTTCAAATTCTCAACCTTATCAAGAATCTTTACGGCTTCTATAATGTCAGTTATCTTTTTATGATCATTGAACAATCTACCTACAGTACCTACTACAAAATCAGATGATTTTATATTGTATTGATTTTTTAATTTTGTGATTTCTTCGGAGCTTACTCCCCTTGGTATTTCTACACCATTATTGATTGTAATCACTTTATTATTTGAAACTTTCGCAGTATTCCTGAGATAATCAGCAACATTAGGAGCAATTGCAATAAATTTATCTGCAGCCCAGGAAAATATCCTCAATAAAAAATCAGCCTTGCTACTTCTGTTTTGTGGGTCTGATGTTTCTTCAAGTATAATGATTGGAACTTTTTTTAAAAAGCCATTCACCGCAGCCATCGTAACACCTTCGTAAACAGCACCATGAATAATATGCGGTTTAAAGTCATCTATTATTTTCTGAACTTTTTTATGCGCAGTCCAGTGAAATGGCCCATTAAAATCACCTATCTCGAATATTTCCACTCCATTGTTCTCAATATCCTCTGCAATTTTTCCTTCTTTAAAAGTTCCAATTAATTTAAGTTCAAAGTCCGAGTTTTTGAATTTTTTTGCCAAAGAAAGCCTTCTACGTTCTACACCTCCGCCAGTAATTGTAGACATAATATGTAAAACTCTTATCATATATGAAAAGTATTATAAAATTGTTCAAGTGTGGTTATATAATTCTCAACTGAAAACTTTTTAGCTGTATCATAAGCATTCTGTCCAATTTTTTGCAAACTATCTTGATCCATTTCAATTATCTTATTCAACTTTTCTACAAGTTCTTTTTCGTCATTAGGATCAAACAACCATCCATTTTGATCTTCATATACAAATTCAGGAATGCCACCAACATTGGAACATAAAACCGGAAGTTTAAGAAACATGGCCTCCACTGCTGCAATACCAAAGCCTTCCGAATATGATGGTAATACAAACAAGTCTGCGTTGGATAGATATATGGAAGGTTCATCAGAAAATCCCACGAAAGTAATTTTATTTTTTGGATTTAATATTTCAGCCATTTTTTTTAGATGTTCTGATTCTCTTCCGTCTCCAACAATAGTAAGATGTATGTTACTTTTTATGATTTGTGAAAAAGCGTTAATTAATGTATCTACATTTTTTACTTTTTCCAAACGTCCTACATATATAATTTGAAAAGCATCTGATGAAATTTTATTAGATTCTTTTGGAATACTCACAGGATTATAAATAACCTCGCCTTTGGGAGGGTCTATTTCACCCATATTGATAAGATGGGTTTTCACTGATTTTGAAACGCAAATGACTCTGTCTGCAAGTTTATAAACTAATTTAAAAATTTTCCTTGCGACAGAAGCGTGATCAGAAATTCCTATTTCTTCACCAATAATTACTTTTACTCCTGCTAATTTTGCCGCAATGATTCCTTGCAAATTAGCTTCAGCAGCAGCTGTGTGAACTATATCCGGATTAATTGATTTTATCAACTTATAAATTTTCCAGATGTTCGACAGGTTTCTAATGGAATAATTAAGATTCAAAACACGAACATCAAACCCTCTGGATTCCAATACTTTTTCCGCATTTCCACCATATCCTATTGCTGCAAAAACATACTCGTTCTGCAATAATTCTTTTTTCTCAGTAAAACTAAGAAACTGTTTTTCCTGCCCTCCAAAATCTAAAAGTGTGGTTAGTCTTAGTACCTTCATTTATAAATTTTGATAGAAATTATGCCATTTTTCCATAATATTTTCAACACTATATGATTCAGCTGTTTTTCTAGATTCAGCACCCATTTTACGCCTAAGTGTTTCATTTTCAATTAGGGTTAAAATATGTTTTGATATATCATCAACTTTTCTATTCTTTATTACAAAACTATTGATATTGTTAGCTGCCAAAACTTTTACGCCACCTACAGATTCAAATACTACTGAAGGTAATCCGTGTGTCATTGCTTCTAACAAAGAATTTGGAAATCCTTCATAAAAAGCTGTATGCAGATAAATTGAAGATTCTAAATATTTACTAAATATATCTTTTACCGGTTCACATATAAATACATTATTCTCTAAATCTAGCTTCTTGATGTGGGCTTGTAAGTCGTTTTTAAGAGATCCATCACCATAAATTTTTAACTTCCAATCTGGATGTGTATTTTTAACTGCAACAAAAGCAGTTATCATAGAAAAAAAATCTTTCTCTTTTTCTAATCTTCCAACAGCAATAATATCTTTATTACGTAGTTCTGAAGTTACAATTTTTTTAGAGTCAATAAAATTTGGAATAATGACTATATTTTTAAAATATTTTCTCCAGAAATCAGCATCTTCTTCTGTTAAAGTTATGACAACATCCATTTTTCTCTGAGTGTTCACATTGTCAAAAAATCTTTTGCGTCGCCACATTTTTTTCAGCCAAGGCAAATTCTCGTCGGTAATCATTTTTTTATAGGTAAACCTATTTTCCTTGATCTTGATAAATGATTTATAATTTTTTTCTGAATATAAAAATGATTCTGATCCGAAAGATGTGCATATTTCAAAATTTTCTGTATTGATAAAATCCAGAAGAGCCTTTTCATTCTTATTCTTATTAGGAAAAAATACTGCTAATTTATCTATAAAAGTACGTTTTGAAAAATCGATTGGAATGTGTTTCAACTTAATATGAGAATCTATCTCATAAAAGGATTTAAGACTCACGGATGGTGAAGTTATAACTATAGTTATATCATAGTTGTAATTTCTCACCAAATAGTTGGCTCTGTTTGTTAATGCCCTTTCTGCTCCGCCAGATCCCTCTAATGACGAAATAACATAAAGTAATTTTCTCATATCAATTATAAATGTACCTAAAAATGAATTTAAAATAAATTCTCACCAATTTTCTGATCCTTACATTTTTTATCAAACGACTCCATATATCATATGGCAAAAGATAATACAGCTCCGCCAGTAAAAATCTATCATTTAATGATTTCAAGAGGCTTTTGCAATGATTGTGATATTGTCTTTCATAATAAATAATGTAAATGCTTGTGTAGATATATTTACTCAAAAAAATATAAAATTCCCTAGGGTACAAATGGGAATTTTTTAAATACAAATCGTTAATATTGGCAATGAATCTGGTTCGGAATTCTTTTGGTGTAACAGTAGCTTGGTTTTCATCCTCATCTGAGTAATAGACAAGTTTGTTTTTGATAAAGAAACAATTACCACCGCTTATTACAGCTCTAAACCAAACATCAATATCCTCTCCAGATTTCAAAGAAGTGTTAAAACCTTTTTCAGTCTGGAAAAAAGCTTTCTTAATAACTGTAGCAGAAGTAAAAAAATATGGTTTATGTAATGCTGTTCTAAAATAATTTTGAATTAAGAAGTAATCTGGTATAACTAGATTTTTTTCCAGATCACTTTTTTGTCTTGTGTAGTTTGTTCCTATAATTTTTACATCAACATTTTCAGCAATTACTTTGGCAAGTGAAGCTAAATAATTAGGAGCCCAGTAATCATCTGCATCCAAAAAAGCGACATACTCCATTGATGCAATGGCAATTCCTGAATTTCTTGCTGCGGAAACCCCTTGATTTTCTTGTACAAAAACCTTTACCTTATTACCATACTTATTATTACAAAAATCTGAGAAGCCGTCATTGGATCCATCATCAACTACAATAATCTCGTAGGATTTAAAAGTTTGGGCTAAAATGTGATCAATGCATCTTTCGATGTACTCTCTTTTTTTATAATATGGAATGATTACAGAAAACATAGAATTATTTCCATTTAACATTTGACTTTATCACCTTTGCTGGAATTCCAGCAGCCAAACAGTTTGAGGGAATATCTTTATTGACGACAGATCCAGCCGCAATAATTGCACCGTCACCAATTTTAACACCTTTTAAAATTGTCACATTTGTTCCAATCCATACCTTATTCCCAATAATAATTGGCGCTGTGGCTTCTCCGCCATCTATTATTTCGTGTGCATCGCTGTCCCATATTGTAAAGTTCTCAGAGATTGCCACATTATCGCCTATTACTATACTTTGATGGCATCTGATTTTACAATATCTATTAATATAACCACTTCCTAAACTTAGCGTCGCATTTTTAAAAAGCATTATATCACAACCACTATGAATAAAAAAAGTATTTTTAACATTAATCACAGAGTTGTCATACATATCCAAATTTCCAGTAAAAGGATCTTTATTTCTAATAAATCTATTAATTGCTAATGTTCCGTTTTCAATATTAATTTTTGAAGATTTGCTAATATTATAATAAGCTTTTCCAAAAAATAAAATCCTTGAAAATTTTGCACGTTTACCTTTAATGAAAAAATACGCCTTGAAATTAATCCAATGTATGAGGTATCTGTTGGCTATATAGAATCTTCGTAAATTATTCAAAATCATATTTTTTTAGTCGTGAATGCTATTTCTTGTTCAATTTAGATCTTATCATATATTTCAACGCAGTTTTTTCATCACTTTCAAATAAAATCAAATACGAAAGAGATGATACTAGTAAAAAGACAATAATGGATTTTACGATCAACTCTATAATTCTATTACTTTTATAGAATTCTAAATCAATAAAAATATAATATAACAATACACTAATAATGGACATAATAGTAATTCTTAGGAAAATAGTACCCATTATTTCTATATTTTTGAATTCTTTGAATGTCTTGATATACCACACTCGTATGAAAAAAGCTAATAAAGCCAAAACAATACTAACTGTAAATACAACTTGAGGTGGAAACTTTAACTTTAGGAACACATAAGAAATTGGAAGATTCAAAAACATTATAAAGCCTGATATTATCTGATGTTTCTTAATATTACCTACAGCTTGAATAAGATTTATTATAGGATAAGAAAATGTGTCTATCAGAGAATGAATAATTGCTAATCGGATAAAAACTGTACTAATTTCTGGATAGTTTTTAAGCCATATTTTAAGTATATCTTGTAAAGACACCAAAATTGGCATTGCAATTAGCAGTATCAACCCGAAAGAAAACTTTGTGCTTTGCCTCATTATTTTAACAGACTTATTAATATCACCAGCTGCATAATTTTTTACAATCTGAGGATTAGCTGCGTTCTGAAAACTGGAGACAAAATTTATTATAATTCCTTGTACTTGATTTGTAATACCATAAGCAGCATTTACAAATGTTCCAAAAAAAGAATTAAGTAAAAGATTTACACCTTGATTTTTTGAAACAAAAGCAATATTCGTAAATAAATTCCATCCCGAGAATGACAGCAATGTTTTAAAATATTTTTTGTCATAATAGAATTGATATTTACTTTCAGGAAAATTTTTCCTGCAATAAATACGGTATATCATTCTTACAATAAAAGAAGATACGAATAATAGTATGGCATAAAGTATTAATTTATCATAGTGGATATGTACAATAAGAAAAAGTATGACAAGTTTTAATGCAATTTCTAAAAAGCTGATATAAGCATATACATTAAACTTTTCGTGAGCTGTGATCAAAGCATTATAAGGAACTTGTATGATTCCAAAAAAATATGTCAAAATAGAAAACTGATATACAATATTTATTGCCGGAAGTCTATCTACAGATACATTAAGTTTATTATTAATATACCAAAGTCCAATAGTCTCCAGAGCTACGGTGATTATTAATCCTATTACAAAATGTATTGTTACAGTCGTACTAAATGTTTTTCTCAATTGTTCTACATCATTTTTGCCCAAATCATATGATAAAAACCTTTGTGTTGCTGATGACATTGAAGCATTGAGAAACCCAAACAAAGAAACAAAGCCTCCTACAATATTATAAATCCCATAATCATTAATTCCTAAAGTATTAAGAACAATACCTGCTGTAAATAAGGCTACAGCCATATTTACAAACATTCTGATGTATAAAAAAAATGAATTTTTTGCTATATTTTTAGAAGACATGTTTTATTTTTTTACAATGAACAAATATCAATTGTATTTTTTTTATTTATTTCCTTACCCCATTCATTATTAAGTAAGTGTCTGTGTTTAAATACCGTTTCCGAATCTAATTGATTTTGAATCAGAAGTTTATCCTGAAGATCTTCCATAGTGAAAACTCTATAACCTTTTTTAATCAAATCATTGTAAATGATACTTTCTTTGAAAAAAAAGATTTTCGCACCCAAATAAAGTAATGCAATAATATTACCCATTCCTTGTTGCCTGATGTGTCCCATAATGACATTACTACAAGTTTTTAATACTTCTAAATAACTCTCATATGGAATAAAATCGTGCATTATAGTTATGTTCTCAAACATTTCCGTAGCTTTCTTAGCTATATTATCCTTATAATCTAAGTTACCATAACTTAACGGTAGATAGATTTTATCAAAATTATCCGATAGATTGTGTAACTTTAGTATATGAAATATATCCAGATGATTGTTTGTAGCCGTTGCGCTATTACCAATAATTAATGAATTACCAGACATCTTAAAACCTGCAAGTCCTTTAATATAATTGTCCTGAACATTTCCGTAGTTCCAAGATATCAACTGTGGTTTAAAGTTTGGATAATTTTTTTTTATTTTCGAATATTCTACTTCTAATACTGGCGAGAAATAATTAATCCTATTTATTGGATTAAGCTTTTTATATCTCAAAAAGTATTTCAACCTTTTACTAAAAAATGACTGATTAGAATTAAGAAATTCAGCAGTCAATCTTTTATACATTTTGAAATCAGAAAGCGTGTCTATTAACCAATAATAATCACCTCCCCAACCAATCCATATGACTATAACATTTTTATTAATCTTTTCAAGAAGTTTTTGTGCTTCAACACTAAGAAAGTGAATGACAACGATTTTATATTTATTGACCTCCTTTACTATTTGCATTAACGTATTATCCTTGCCGTCCCAGATATACTTGCAAGGAAAATTAATATATTTAAAATCATTTTTTTGATCAATACATAAATAATCAATAATAGTATTCGCTATATTCGAAAATTCCTGATTCACAAACCCAGCAAATTTATCGTCTGGTAAAATATGGAGAATGCTATTCACTTTATTTAAATAAAGATTATATGACTATTATTAATTATTCTGAGCTCTTAACAATAATCTACAGATAAAATCTACCTCTTCCAATGTTAGATCATAAGACAATGGAAGACACAATACCCTTGAAGCTATATCATCTGCAACCTCCATCTGTTTAGGTGTAATATAAGGAAGCGATGAAGCCAACGAGGGATAAAAGTATCTCCGGCTAAAGATCTCGTGCTTTTTTAAAATATCCATACACTTTAAGAGTAAATTTTCATCATCAATGATTATCGGATAGTATGAATCGTTATTTTCGGAATTTGAATGCCAAATAGGTCGCTTTGCCTTAAAGTTAATTAACCTCAGATTATATCTATCTGTAAGTTCTGCTCTTTTTTTTCTGATATCACTGATATATTTTAAATTAGCTAATCCCATTGCGGCATGAAATTCAGAATTTTTGCCGTTGATTCCTAATTCGGCGAATTTTTCAGGACCGTCAAAACCAAAATTTCGCATATCAGCAAGTTTTTTGAGAAGCAACGGGTCTTTTGTGATAATCAGTCCTCCTTCTATAGAATGATATAACTTAGTTGCGTGAAGTGAACAAGTCGAGACATCACCATATTCAAATATTGATTTTCCATTGATCTCTACTCCAAAAGCATGCGCAGCATCATACACAACTTTAAGGTTGTATTTTTTTGCGATTTGCTCTATCAAAAAAACATCACACGGATTGCCATAAACATGGGTAGCAAGTATAGCAGTAGTTTTTTCCGAAATTGCAGATTCGATCTTTGTAGCATCAATATTTAAAGATTCTGGATCTATATCTACAAATACAGGCTTGCAATTTTCCCAAACTATCGAACTACTTGTTGCTACAAATGAAAATGGGGTTGTTATGATTTCCCCTACTAATTCAAGAGCTTTAATTGCCATTTGTATTGCAATAGTTCCATTTGTAACGAATAACAAATGATTAACTTTCAAATAATCTTTCAATTCCATTTCAAGTTGACTAGCCAAAGGGCCCATATTAGTCAGCCACCCTCTTTGCCAGATATCACTTAAATATTTCTCATATTCTTCCTTCGGCGGAAGAAAAGGCTGTGTTACTGGTATCATATTTTTAAAGTTTATCCTTTACAAATTATTTTATAATCTAAAGCTGAAATATTACAAATAAATTTTTTCTAAGGAATTGTGTTTAAAATGAAACTATATTGTTAAAGAGTACTGTCAATTTAGCAAAGCAGAAATGAGGTATTGATAAATGAATGCTAAAAAGCATTATTGATTATAAACAATTCTAATTTAAGTTAAGTAAATTCAACTTCTTATTTCTTTGTAGAATAATACCCATAACCATATTTATTTCCATAGCGGCTGTCTTGTGGTTTTACGTTATTCAAAACAAATGAAATGTTTTTTAAATCATGTGTGTTTCGGAATTCATCTGCAAAGTCCAGCATCTGATTATCAGTATAATTAGATTTAACTACATATAGTACAACATCAGACACTTCTAACAAATGTAATGTGTCACTTACTAGCATAATAGGAGCAGAATCAATTACGATATAACGATAAGTATTTTTCAAATCATTAATCATTTCATCAAATTTCTGCATCTCTAGCAAATCATTAGGATTAGGTGCAATAGCACCACTGAATAATATATCCAGATTAGCATGCACATTAGAATTCACGATAAACTCATCAACATTATTATCATCAGAAACAAGATAATCGGTAAGTCCTTTACCAAAATCTTTAACAAAACGACTAAGTTGAGGGTTTCTTATATCTGCACCAATAATGAGTACCTTGGAATTTCCTGCTAATGTAACAGCTGTATTAAAAGCAATCGTTGTTTTTCCTTCTCCTTTTACAGATGATGTAATGAGAATAACATCTGATCCAAGTCTGTTTTCATTCGATTTTAAAATGAATTTTAGATTGGAAGTTAAGATCCTGAATGATTCTGCAAATACGGAGAAATCGTTAGAAGATACTACATTATCTGTATTTTCGTTTTCTGGTATTTCTGCTATTACAGTTGCATTAGGAATGGCATATTGTATTTGATCTTTAGTATATATTTTACTATCCGTAGTATATTTTATATATAAAACCAAAATTGGAATGAGAAAGCCTGCTAAAAGCGCTCCTAGTAATATTTTCTGAGCGTCTGGTTCTACAACACCAACTGTATATGCCGGATTTAAAACCTTTGCCTTTGGTGCTGTAACAGCAAGTCTTATGGCATTTTCTTCTCTTTTTTGTAACAGATAAAGATAAAGTTGTTCTTTTAGATTTCTTTGCCTTTCTATACCCCTAAAAATTCTCTCCTGCGCAGGATAGTTATAGATACGTGTCTGGTCGGTATTAAGCTGTGCTTGTAACTGAGCAATCTGAAGCCTTAATGCCTCTTTGGATTCCAATAAATTGTTTTTTACCAAATCTTTTATTTCAGCAATTTCCCGATTGAGCTGTATTACAGAAGGATTTTGGCTAGTAGCTTGCTTAAGTGTTTTATTTCTGACTAATAATAAATCATTGTATTTTGCTATGTAAGTTTCAGAAGTGTTTGATAGCCCCATATTAGATGGCAAAAGCCCTCCTGAACCAAGCAAATTGTAGATTGAATTAACCAGTTCTAATTGAGTAGTATAGGCTACTAATTGTTTCGTGTTGTCGTTAGAATTAGTAACAGCTATATTAGCTTGAACGTCTAAATCTGTAATTTCATTTTTTCTCTTGAAAGCTTCCTTTTCTCCTTCAATACCAGAGAGATCCTGAGAGATTATATCTAATCTTCCATTTATAAAATTCTGTGTATTTTGAGCTTCTAGATTTCTATCCTTTACACTTTCAAAATTATATTGATTATTAAGCTCATTTAATATATCTCTTGATTTTGAAGGAATTGCACCTTTAAGGCTAACTTCCATTAGTAAACCTTTATTTTCTGGCAATACAACAGACAATGAATTTTCCAGTGATGAAACAAGACTGCTTGTACTTCTAAATACAATCTTTACCGCCTCGAAGTTTTGGGCTCCGCCTTTTTTGTTACTCAATATAACTCTTCCGAAAGGCAGATCCGCAATTTGTCCGAACTTAAAATCCTTTTTTCCCTTTAGTAATGGTCCTTCAGACAATTCGAATGAACCATTTCCCGTATTAGTAACAATATAAGATACTTTGGTAAAGTTTGGGTCGAAAATAGTAATAATTTTCCCGTCTATTGGCGATGAAGTATAAAGCTCATTTTCCTTTATCGCTCCTATACCATAAAAACTAACATTAAGATTAAGAGCACCCACAACCTTGGATAATATTGGTTTCGCAAGAATTGCTGTTGTTTCCCCTTGTAATTCGCTGATTTCCGAAAGACCATTACCGAGAGTTTCAAGATCAGTTAAAGTAGAACTTCCGTTATTATTGGATCTCGGGAACTGAAGAGTAGTTTTTGAAAGATATTGAGGCGTAGTGTACCTCAGGTATATTTTGGCTCCTACATAAAAAATAATAGTACTCAAAAGTATCCAATACCAATATCGCAGATATTTTAAAATCTCCTTTTTAAGGTTCAGCTTCTTTCTTTTAACAGTTGGCTGAGTATCTAATAACTCCATATTGATTATTTGGCTAATGCAATTACAAGCGTTACAACGCCTAAAGCTATTCCTAATAACTGTATTAGTAAAGCACGATTCGGATTAGTTGTATTAGCAACGATTTGCTTATTACGATCAGGTTCTACGTAAATGATATCATTCTGTTGTAAATAATAGTAAGGCGAATTAACTATTGAAGCTTCAGAAAAATCCAGATTATAAGTTACATCTTTGCCTGTTTCTTCAGAATAACGAATAAGTTTAACATTAGTCCTATTAGCAGAGTCATTCATATCACCTGCCAATGCTAATGCCTGAAAAATATTGAGTTTTTCTGTAACACTTGTTTTTTGACCGGGATTAGCAACATCTCCTAAAATACTAACTGTAAAGTTAATATGTCTGATAGCAACCATTGGATCAACTAGATACTGTTTTAAACGAGTTTCCAAATCACTTTTGAGCTGCTGTTTTGTCATCCCTTTACAAAATACATTTCCTAGAACAGGAAAAGAAATGTAACCATCTGAAGTTACCTGATATTCATTATCACCTAATTTTATGCCGGCAGATCCTGCATCATCACCCGTTTTCTGCATTGTAGTTCGGTTAAATGGTTTAACAGCAAGATCATCTAAAGCTGTGACTATAATTTCCAAAACATCCCCTTGATTTATATGAAGTCCTTCATAACGAGCTTGGGAAACCTCCTGTGCAAAATTATTATTACTCATGTAAATCATATTTTTTTTAGGCTTGCAGGAAAATGCTAAAAAAAATACAACTAATAAAAAAAAATATGACTTCATCTAAACTACAGCAAAATTAAATTGTTTACGAGACAGTTAGTTTGTTTCGCCAATATAATAGTTAATTCCAATTGCTAACAGCCTGTTATAAGTACTGTATTTGGTATAATCCGGATACACTTTTGATAGACCTCTGTCAAATCTCAAGAATACGTTCCACTTCTCGTCTACTCTAACTCCTGCCACAAGAGATAATCCATAACCAAATTTTGCAATTTTGTTGTTCAAACCTACTGAACTTAAAGATTTAGCACCTAAAGCTATATCATCCGGAGAATTTGAATATCCTATCGAATTGGCATAAGAAATCGCCTGAGCTTCATCTACTTTGTTTGAAACAAGAAACTCAAACTTTGGACCAAACATGAAGTATATATCAGATTTGTACCCGTGGTTTCTCAAGAAATATTTTATATAAAGTGGCAATGCTACATAATAATTATCATATTTCTGCTGTGCAGCAACTTTATCATTCCAAGCCTGACCTCTTTCCCCTTCCATACTAAATTCCAATTGCGGCGTGAAATATAACCACGCAGAATCATATATATCATTATTAACTAATGAGAAATCTGCGAACAAACCTACGCCTGCACCAAAATTTCCTTTTGATCTGTCATGGATATTTACAGTTGAGCCTTTGTGAAAATTTGCAGTTACACCATATTTTATAGACTGTGCGCTCGCAACACCCATCAATAATACAGAATATATAAAAAGTATTTTTTTCATGAATTTAATTTGATCGTATTTTGGGACAAAATTAATCATTTTTTATTTATTTTTAAGAAATATTTTTAATTGTGTTAAAAAAATTTACACTAATTTAACATAATCTATATTTTCACATATTATCTATAGCTTTCAAGATATAATCATATTCATACCCTCGGGACAGTAAGTATCTGATTGTTTTACTCTTTTTCTGATAATGCTTCAGACCTTTTTGCCTGGCGTAATAGTAGCAGTAAATTTTATCAATCTCTTTTTCATAATCATTGTCATCAATTTCGTCCATACAATTTGAGATCAATTTGTCACTCACTCCTTTTTGTCTGAGATTGATTTTGATTTTATTTCTTCCCCAGTGCTTAATATAAAATTTCCCTCTGATGTAGCTCCTCGTAAATCGCTCTTCATTTAGAAAATTTTCTTTTAGAAGATAAAGAAATATTTCATCTTTAGCTTCAGGAATCAAAAGAAAATCTTTCATTTTTTCCTCTACTTCCTTATGACAACGGTCCTGGTAAACACAATAATTTACCAACTTCTGCTTTATTTCTTCAAATGTGAATGATGTCTTATCCATATCAAGAAAAAAAAGAATGAACCTCCGAACATTCTCTTTTATCTGAACTTTATTATTAGTAGTTAAAAAGTGCTTTTCCTTCCATCAGTTCATTCACTTTCTTCTTTACAGCAGCTAGCCTGTCTTCATTTTTAATATCGTCTATCACTTCAGAAATCAAGCTAGCAATTACATTCATATCATTTTCTTTCAGTCCTCTGGTAGTAATTGCAGCAGTTCCGAGACGAATTCCTGAAGTAGTGAACGGCGATTTATCATCAAAAGGAACCATATTCTTATTGCAAGTAATATCTGCTTTCACAAGCGCTTTCTCCGTTTCCTTTCCGTTTACGTTTTTATTTCGAAGGTCAATCAGCATTAAATGGTTATCTGTTCCGCCACTAACGATCTCAAATCCTAAATCTATCATTGCTTTTGCCAATGCCTGAGCGTTCGCTTTTACTTGTTTTGCATAAGTTTCAAACTTAGAGTCAATGGCTTCTGCAAATGCAACTGCTTTTGCTCCGATTACGTGTTCCAATGGACCACCTTGTATTCCTGGAAAAACAGCGCCATCCAAAACAGCACTCATCAGCTTAGTCTCACCTTTTGGTGTTTTATGTCCGTAAGTATTTTCAAAATCTTTTCCCATCATAATCATTCCGCCTCTTGGCCCTCTCAATGTTTTGTGAGTCGTTGTCGTAACAACATGGCAATGCTCGAATGGATTATTCAACAAACCTTTTGCAACCAAACCTGCAGGATGCGCAATATCTGCCCAAAGCGATGCATCAATTTCATCCGCCTCTTCACGAAACTTAGCATAATCCAACTCTCTGGAATAAGCAGAGTATCCAGCAATCAGCATCTTTGGTTTTTCTCTTAATGCTACTTCTCTCATTTGATCATAGTCAATCAGACCTGTTTCTTTCTGAACGCCATAAGAACACACTTGATACTGAATTCCGGAAAAATTGACCGCAGAACCGTGAGTGAGATGTCCACCCATCGACAAATCCATTCCCATTACTTTATCGCCCGGTTTCAGGATTGAAAGATAGATAGCAGCATTAGCCTGAGAACCCGAATGTGGCTGAACATTGACATAATCTACGCCAAATAATTTTTTTGCCCTGTCAATTGCCAATTGCTCTACTTCATCCACCACTTCGCATCCGCCGTAGTAGCGTCTTCCGGGATAACCTTCTGCATATTTATTGGTCAACACGCTTCCCATTGCTTTCATCACGTTTTCGGAAACAAAATTTTCCGACGCAATCAGTTCAATGCCGTGCGTTTGTCTCTGTCTTTCTTTTTCAATTAGGTCGAAAATCGGGTCTTGCATTTCTTAGATTTAATTTTCCCAAAAGTAAGAAATTCTCGATAATTTTTTATATATTTATTGATTAACATTATTCAAAATGAAGTCGCCATTGCCAAGGTTGAACAAAAACATCAATGAAGATAGGTGATTACATATGACCATTAAAAAATAATAAATTCTACATATGAAATCCAGGAAAAAATACAAAAAAGAACTTATAAAATCGCTGAAATACATGGAAGCGGCTGAAAGCACAGCTCTGAAGGTAATGACCAACCTGATGCTTCTGAAAGAAATGAAAGACAATAATATCAAGTTTAAAAAAGGCGATGTGTTTTCTTTCGAGGATGATATTTTTGATTACAGCGATGATAAAAATGTCCGTATCCTTGCCAAACTCAGAAAGAAAACAATGAAAGCGATGCACAAATTGGTAGAAAACAACAATTTTAAAGATAAAGAGCTGAAGTTTTTGGCATAAATTTTATTTTCTAAACATATAAAAAAAATAATTCCCTTCAATGCGAAGGGAATTTTAATTTAAAATAAGGTCGGTTGACCATCTGCCAATATCGGAACATGAATAGAAGTCCCCCATTTTTCATTCATTTTTTGGATGAAATAAGATGATAATAACGGCGATGCTTTTTCGATATTCTGATGGACAAAGAAATAAACATCCTGTAATCCTTCTTTTTTCCATTTCGTCAATCTTTCCAGCCAATCTTCTAACCTCGCATAATCGCTGTCTGCATTGGCTCCAACATATCTAATAAAGGCTTTTGGACTTGTCAGTCGCATATGAAGCATATCTCGTCTGCCGGCTGTATCTACGATGATATTGGTGATGTTATTCATTTCAAATAATTCACAAACAGTATTGAAGACTTCTTCGTCAGTAAACCATTCTGTATTCCTCAATTCAATAGCTAGCGGAACTTCTTTTGGCCAATCAAGAACAAATTTTTCCAGCCGTTCATAATCTTTAGGTTTGAAATTATCGTGAAGCTGCAGAAAAACCATTCCCAGTTTTTCTTCGAAATTGAGAACAGCAGAAGCGAATTGTGTCACGACATCTGTAATATTCAACAATCTTCGGAAATGTGAAACGGTATTGGTAATCTTTGGAAAGAATTTGAAATCCTTTGGCGTTTTTTCTTTCCAGGTCTGGACTTGTTCCGAAGTTGGCATTCCGTAAAAGGTTGCATTCAGTTCAATCGAATTAAACTGCGTGGCATAATAAGACAGTTCGTCTTTTGTACCTTTCGGATAAAACCCTTTCAGATCCGTCTTGTTCCATTTGGCACAACCAATTGAGATATTATCCAACCCTTTTTTATTCTGATTGAGAATAAACCTGGTCTGAGGATGGTCTTTTGGTAACGTAAAATCGATTTGTGACGGGTCAGCAACTTGTCCGAATTTCATATGAGTTCAAAGTTTTTGGTTGGAGGTTTAAAGTTAGGGAAAGTTTGATGATTTTAAACGCAAAGTCCGCAAAGTTTTTGTAGTAGTAGTTTTTTTAGGTTCACAAAGGCGCAACTTAGCAGAGAAAATTGAAAAAAAAAACCACAGAAATTTTTCTGTGGTATATTTAATTATATTAATTACTAATTATTCCTTAATCACTTTAATTGACTCTGTTTTCTTTTCTGATGAAATTTGCATCACGTAAATGCCTTTTTTTAATGATGTAATATCAATGCTATTTAGATTACCAATATTCATAAATACTAATTTCCCGTCGACATCATACAGAGAAATTTTATTAATCATATCATTTTTAGAATTGATAATATTAACAATATTTTTGGCAGGATTTGGATAAACAGAAAATGTTTTAACAGCAATATCATTAGTTCCAAGGTTACAAGCTGATACGTTAACACTCATATTTCCCTGATTTTGAAAATAGGATTTCAACCAGTTAACTTCATTTGGATCCGAACAAACTGTGACTAAGTTAGGCGTGTTTGTTGATGTAAAATATGCAGATGTTGAACCCATATTCCAATTATTTTTTACATTGAGATAAGTTAAGGGATTATTGTCGCAATGTAGGCTTTGTAAACCTGTTTTACTGAAATCAAGAGACGTCAGCAAATTATTTTTCACATAAACATCTTCTAATTTTGGTAAGTTACCTACAGTTAAGCTTGACAATGGATTGAATTCACATAGTAAAACTACCAAATTGTTTAGATTACTAATATCTAATGAATTTAAATTATTAAAACTACAACCTAAACTTGTTACTATCGGATTCACATTGATTGTTGTTATTTTATTGTAAAATACATCTATGCTTTTTAATTTGGACAAATTAGATGTATTAAGACTGGTTAGTTCATGATGTTGTACTTTTAAATAGCTGAGATTTTTAAAATAATCAATGCCTTCAATATTTGAAATTTTACTTATGGAGGAATCTCCATAGATGGATAGCCAGCCCACATTTTCAGCTTCGGAAACTTCTATTTCTTCATTATTATTTTGGTCAATTTTTATTTGAGTACCATTCAAATCTTTTGCGATGTTTCCACTTGGTGATGTACTTGTAGACAGTAATGCAGACTTGAATATCGGGTCTGTAAAATTGATAATCTGTGCATTGGCAAAAGAGGATATAGCCACAAAAAGTGGTATAATTGTTTTCTTCATGATTTGTTATTTTATTTGCTGCAAGGATACAAATCCTTTATAGATTAATTAACCATAAAAAACCACGACAAAGCGTGTGGTATAAATCATCTGTAAATAAGTGATTATTCTTTGATTACTTTAATTGTTTCAGTCTTATCACCATAAGAAACTTCCATCAAATAAATCCCTTTATTAAGTAGAGACACATTGATTTTTTGAACAGCTTTCTCAGAAAGCACCAATTTACCCGTCAAGTCGTAGATAGCTACAGAATCTGGTTTGTAATTTGAAGAGCTGATAAAGTTAACCACATCTTTTGCAGGATTCGGATAGACTGCAAATGTTTTGCTTGTTACATCTTTAACTCCCAATACTTTTTGAGTTCCGTAAATAAGAATATCGCCAGCTGCAGTAGTTACTGTAAGAATCTGGCTTGTTCCACTACCTGTAATAAAATAATTATGAGAGAAATTTGTGGTTTTTTGAAATGCTGTGAAATACTTTGTTTGAAAATCTGTCGTCACCGAAATAGCACAAGTACCAGCAATTCCTGAATATTGATTTACTACGTACTGAGTGGAAGTAACGTTTGTCATGTTGTATGAACGTTGCATGCAAACCTGAGTATTAATATCTCCCCATCCTGTATCATAAGTTAATCTTGCAATAGATTCTAAGTTTTGAGGAGCATATTCTGTTCCGTTCAAAGTCATTTTCTGCAGATACCAGTCTCTGTTCAGAGCAGTTTGGGCAATAGCAAATGAGCCTGCAAGTATTGCAGACAAAATAATCATTTTTTTCATTATTGTTGTTTTTAATCAGATGTAAAAATAACTTTTATTAAAAAACTATAAACAATATTTTATAAAACAATCCCAAATAATGATATTTTTCATAAAAAAAACCATTTCGTAGCAAAACGAAATGGTCATTTAATCTATTGATTTTAATTACTTAAGCTTCACAAGCCGAGCAAGTCACAAAGTTTACCATCAACTCTTTGGAAACCGAAGAACTTCTTTGGTAATACAATGTTTTCACCCCTTTTTTCCACGCTTCTATCATCACGTAATTAACGTCTTTAACAGGCATTGTAGATGGAATCTGTAAGTTAAGCGACTGAGCCTGGTCTATGTATTGTTGTCTTTGAGCAGCCTGAGAAACAATCTCCATTGGAGAAATCTCTCTGAACGTTTTGAAAACCGCTTTCTCATCATCTGTCAATCCTTCAAGATGCTGAACAGAACCGTGATTCAGCATAATTGTTCTCCATGTTTCTTCATTGTCAAGACCTTTTTCGTCTAACAATTTTGCCAAATATTTGTTTTTACGCATAAAGTTTCCTTTTGCCAAGCCTGCTTTATAATAGTTAGAGGCGAAAGGTTCAATTCCCGGAGAAGTTTGTCCAAGAATTGCAGAACTCGAAGTTGTAGGTGCAATAGCCATCAGCGTTGTATTTCTCATTCCATAGCCTTTCAGCATATCTGGTTCCCCATAAATGTTTGCCAATTCTTTTGACGCAATTTCAGATTGTTCTTTGATGTGACGGAACGCTCTTGCATTGAACTGAGTCGCCTGGAAACTTTCAAACGGAATCATATTCTTCTGAAGATAAGAATGGTATCCCAAAACACCTAATCCTAATGCTCTATGAC
>JAEXJU010000171.1 GCA_023448955.1 Bacteroidota bacterium | reverse complement strand
TCCTTGTTGATGGTGTGAAGAAGGCGCAGAGAATGTTGGTCTAAAGCAATTGCCGTAGTATTGTCGTCCAAATGTCGTTGGAAAAATTGAATCGAATATATAAATTTGTTAAAAAAACGAATGAATTCATTAGGCGAATTTATCTCATCTTCAAGAAAAAGTAAAAACTTAACTCAAGAAGAGTTAGCAGAATTATCAAAAGTAAATTTGAGGACAATCCAACGAATCGAGAATAATCAAAACAGTCCAAGAGGAAATACTTTAAAATTAATCTGTAATGTTTTAGAAATTGACTTTCCAAAAATTGATGATGAAGAGAAAACAGTAAAAAACTATTTTGAAATTTTCATAAACTATTTTTTCCTCATCATTATCAATATGACATTGATGGGAATTCTCGGTTTTATGACTTTGGATTCTTGGGCAAATATTAACACTCGTTTTGCCGGTTTACTTTTAAGCTTTTTCATTCCAATATTCATTGTACAAAAGACTAAAAATTTGAGCCGTACGGAACGAATTTTAAAATTTGGAAGTGGATTTTTTGTTTACATTATTATGTCAATCATTATAGTTGGTTTTCCAAAAGCTTTTGTAACGGGATTATTAGTCTGCCTAACAATTTCTCTGTTAACCCTTTATTATGGTGATCTTTTGGTAAAGGAAAAGGTATAAATCATTTCCAACAGTCCCTCAAAGCCCTTTCAGAGTTTGAAAACTCTGAAAGGGTTTGCTTTTATTAAACTGACAATTTGATTGATTTTTTCCTATGGCACAGCTATTGCGAAATTAGTCTATACAAAGAACCAGATTGATTTTCCAAGAAATACAGAGAATCAATCTTTATACTAATTAAGATTAATGACATTATGTCATTCAAGATATTATGACAGAATTTGAAGAAATCAACTTTGAAGATATGATAGATGAAGGTCTTGGAATCATTGCGGAAGAAATTAATTTTTCTGACTTCGATAATAAAGAGAACGACGAATCTCAAAACCTTTTCCCGATTCTTCCTGTTAGAAACATGGTAATGTTCCCGAAAGTGGTCATTCCAATCACCGCAGGAAGAGAAAAATCCAAAAAGTTACTGGAGGAAGCACAAAAGGAAAATAAATTCATTGGTATCATCAGTCAGAAAAATCCGAATGAGGAAAATCCAACGGAGAAAGACCTTTACACCATCGGAACTTTGGCGAAGATCATCAAGATCATCAAGCTTCCTGAAGGTAATATTACTGCAATTACACGAGGTGTTCAGAGATTCAAAGTCAAAAAAATAGTTTCCCAGGAACCTTATTTCGAGGCGGAAATCACCAAGCAAAAAGATTCACAACCAAAAGATAAGGAGGAATTTCTGGCTTTGATGGACAATATCAAAGATCTTGCAGAAAAAATCATCAACATCGATCCCAATATTCCCAATGCGGCTCAATTTGCTCTTAAAAACATTGAAGGCGAAGAAGATTTGCTAAACTTTGTTTCTGCAAACGGAAACTTTTCTTCTGACAAAAAACAATTATTATTGGAAGAAAAATCGCTTACTGGCCGTGCAAAAGTTTTGTATGAAATGATGCACGACGATTTCCGTCATCTTGAACTTAAGAATCAGATTCATCAAAAAACCAGTAAAGATCTTGACAAACAGCAACGTGAGTATTTCCTCAACCAGCAGATAAAAACTATTCAGGAGGAATTGGGCGGCGGTGCAGAATCTGATGTAGATGAGCTCAAGAAAAAAGCGGGAAAAATAATATGGAATACTGAAGTTGAAAATCACTTCCAGAAAGAATTGCAAAGACTTCAGCGGCAGCATCCTAACTCTCCGGACTATAATGTTCAGAGAAATTATCTGGACTTTTTTACAGATTTGCCTTGGGAAAAATATTCCAAAGATCATTTTGATCTCAACAAAGCAGAAAAGTTTTTAGACAAGGAACATTTTGGACTGGAAGATATCAAAAAACGCATCCTGGAACATATTGCTGTTCTGAAGCTGAAGAACGATATGAAATCGCCAATTCTTTGTCTCGTTGGTCCTCCGGGCGTTGGAAAAACTTCTCTTGGTAAATCAATTGCAGATTCTCTCGGCAGAAAATATGTCAGAGTCTCTCTGGGCGGATTGCACGATGAAAGTGAAATCCGCGGTCACAGAAAAACCTACATCGGCGCAATGGCGGGAAGAATCCTGCAGTCTATTAAGAAATCCGGGACATCCAATCCTGTGATTGTTCTGGATGAGATCGATAAGATCGGACAGGGTATTCACGGGGATCCAAGTTCAGCTCTGTTAGAAGTTCTTGATCCTGAACAGAATAACAACTTCTATGATAATTTCCTTGAATTAGGTTATGACCTTTCAAAAGTCATGTTCATTGCTACGGCTAACTCATTATCCTCGATTCAGCGTCCGCTTTTGGACAGGATGGAGATTATCAGCATTGCAGGCTATACTTTGGAAGAAAAGATTGAAATTGCAAAAAGACACTTAATCAAAAAACAACTTCTGGAAAACGGTCTGGATGCCAAATCTTTGAAACTCGGCAATGCTGAACTAAAACATATCATCGATGCTCATACTTCGGAAAGTGGTGTGAGAACCCTGGAAAAAAGAATTGCGGGAATTGCGCGGTGGGTTGCCTTGCAGCTGGCTATGGAAAAGCAATATGACCCTAAAATATCTATTGAAAAAGTAGATGAAATTCTTGGTGTTCCAAGACCAAAAACTTTAGCAGAAATCACGGATGTTCCTGGTGTTGTTACCGGCTTAGCCTGGACAAGTGTTGGCGGTGATATTTTGTTCATCGAAAGTATCCTTTCCAAAGGAAAAGGCGGTTTGACAATGACCGGAAATCTTGGAAACGTGATGAAAGAATCCGCAACGATTGCTCTAGAATTCATCAAAGCGCATTATGAAGAACTGGGTATTTCTGAAGATGATATTGAGAAGAAAAACATTCACGTTCACGTTCCGGAAGGCGCAACACCGAAAGATGGTCCTTCTGCCGGAATTGCGATGCTGACCTCAATGGTTTCAAGTTATAAAAATAAAAAGGTAAAACCTCATCTCGCTATGACCGGCGAAATTACTTTGAGAGGAAAAGTTCTTCCTGTGGGCGGCATCAAGGAAAAATTGCTGGCGGCGACAAGAGCCGGAA
>JAEXJU010000165.1 GCA_023448955.1 Bacteroidota bacterium | reverse complement strand
CTGTAATAAACCAAAGGCTTTTCAATTTCCGAAGATTCTGTTTTAAAATCTTTTATATTCTGAGCCAGTTTTTCAAGATCTACTTCCTGAATTCCTACATTATCCAGAGATTTTAACCGGTTCTCGTGGTTGGTTTTCGGAGGAAGTTTAAAATAATCGTCCATCTGCAAAACCAGACTTTTTACATTCTCCTGCTCCAGAATTTTCTGAAGGGCAAAAGCAGTTACCGATTTTCCGCTTCCGCTTTCTCCTGCAATCCCGATTGCAATTTTCTGCTTTCCATCCAATGGAAAACTTTTTTTCAATAATGTTGTTATTTCTTTGGCTGTAGCCAGATGTTTTTCTTTTAATTCTATAACGTCGCCGACCATTTTTTACTTTTTTAAGATGAAAAATTTGAAAAACTATACTTTAATAAGTCATTAAAAGGTATCCCGATGCCGAAAAGCAAAGCTGATCTGTTCCCAACGGCAATAACTGATCTGTAGAATAATATTCTCTGAAATGCTCTCCTTTTTCATTCATCAGTTCTTCGTACTGCTTCAGGATTTTTTCAGGAATGTCTTTTATGCCTTTATTTTTAAGTCCGAGACAAAGCCAGCCCAGAAATATCGGCCAGGAACCTCCGTTATGAAAATGATAAGGTTCATTTTTAAAACTGTAGCTGTAGTTGTTTTCCAGCAGGCGCCAGTCATCGTCTCCCGGAAAAATCACGGGATAAAAAGCAGGAAGCATCCAATGTCTGAATTCCTCTTTTACTCCATTTAAAAATTCTGAAAAAGCGTTTAGATCCAGATCAAAATTCAGTAAAAGAGCGAGTGCATTTCCTGCAAGATCAAAACGTCCGTTATATCCGTTTGCATTCAGCGAAGCGTAGAAATAGGGTTTTGCAGTAACTTTCGCATAAGCCGTTTCGTGATATTTAGCTGAATCTGAACCATTTTCATTTTTATAAAAGTTTTCCTGAATCAGCTTTTTTGTATTTTCCGCTACAGTTTTTAATGTTTTATCATCATAAACTTCAGCAGCATTTTTCAAAGCCCAATATCTCAGAACATTATCGTACAAAGTATAACCGGAAGTTACATATTCATCTGCCCAGTTTCCGCCTAACGGACTGTACACCAAACCTCTCTGATTGTATTCCCAGCTTTTAAGACAGGAAAGGGCTTTGTAAATTTTTTCTTTCAGACTGTTTTTAAGCTCGTGATTTTGCGTTTTTGTAAGATATTCGCAGGTTGTAACGATCCACCAGGTTGTGGTGTCGGTTCTTCCTACGTGCGTTCCGTAGCTTGCTTTATCATTCACCACATTGGAAGGGATCTGTCCGTTTTCCGCCTGATGTTTAGCGAGTGTAAGAACAGATTGTTCCAGTCCGGCAAGAATTTCATCATCATTTACTAAAATTCCGGCATATCCCGTCATCATAGAATCTCTTGCCCATACTCTTGCGTAGTTGTCTCTTTGTTGTGCAGATGCCAGAATTCCTTCTTCTGTAATGGCTTTCCTTATAATTTCAATGGCTTCCTGTCTAAACATATTATATTTTTTTGAAAAAAATGCGGAATGAACTTTCTCATTCCACATTTAGAGGTAAAAGTATTAAAAGTCAAATTTTACACTTGCGCTGTAGCTGCTTCCCGGAAGCGTTCTTGCTCTTACGATTCCGTTTCCTCCTGCGATAGATCCTTCTTCAGCTTCTGTAACTGCAATGGTGTTGAAGATGTTGTTTGCATTTACGCTAACCGAAAGATTTTTCATCAGTTGGTAAGAAATATAAGGGTTTACAATCGCATAACCAGGCATCATTAATTTGTTTGAATCCTGCGTGTAAGCTTTTGTTGCTCCGATTAAATAAAAACCAACATTCAGTTTATCTACGCTGAAGTTAGGATTTAAGGAGTACATCAATTTAGGTGTTCTTCTAGGCGTGTTTCCAACAACAGTCGGATCAAGTGCGTTTTTAATTTCCGCGTGGGTATAAGTAAGTCCTGCTTTTACGTCAAAACCTTTAGCAATTTTATAATATCCGTCCAATTCTATCCCAAGAGACTCGTATTTATTTTCTGTTTTTCTCTGTGTAGTCGCTTCGTAATTCGCTTCTTTGGTTCCTGCATAGAAAAGTGTTGTATTAAGGAAATATCCTGCTCCTCTTAATTTGTAACCGGCTTCCACCTGATTTACTTTGTTTACTTTTACAGCATCCAATGCAGGATCGTCATTATTGGTATAGTTGTATCCTGAGAATAAAATTCTGTCTGCGGAGGCACTTCCACCCTGGCTCACTCTTGCAAATACGGCATTTTTGCTGTTTAAAGCATAATTAGCACCTACTGAATATCCGAAAATTCCGTATCTGTAGTTTACAGGAACATTGATGTTGTCGTTAGAACCTACCAACTGTTCAGGAATATCAATTACTCCGTTTCCGTTCATATCGCGGCTTGTATAGGTAACGGTTCCTCCTGAAAAAGTTCCTGTTACTTTTCCGATATCATATCTTGCACCCGCATCAATCGTTAACTTATCGGTAGCACTGATTTCGATCTGTGCGTGAGGCGCAGTAATGTCATATTTCGTATTGTAATTTCTTTTTAAGTTCCCCCAGTCTTTCATTCCATAGTTAAGTAAACCCTGATCTGTGATGAAAGCTCCTGAAAGATTTTTAACATCTACCAGTCTTGCATTGTTGTCGCTTACTTCCTGAATATAGTTGTTCCACATCCAGTCCATATTGATGTTTTGCGAAGCTTTGTACAAACCTGCGTTGAATTTCACACCATTCCATTTTTTGCTGATGTTAAAATCATTGACAAAATTATTGAAGTTGTTAAGCTTTACATTGAAAAGCGCAATTTTCATATAATATGCATTCATATCAACCGGAGTATTGGTTCCTGCATACACTGCACTTCCGAAATTGGTGAAATTAGAAGCTTTGAAGAAATCGCTTCCTTTGTTTACGCTTGCAGGGAAAGGTGCAATAAACTGACCGTCGTTTGCGGAATAACGGATTTTTTCTTCAAATTTCCATCCTTCTCCAAGGTCGTAATTGAATTCTGCACCGATGGTTTTTGAAATAGAATGCATCCCGTCTGAAACATCGCTGTTAAAAATATTACCGTCGTTTCCTAATGTTCTGTCGTGCTGTAAATTGATTGTCTGTAACGCACCGTTCAGGATGTTATAATTGGATAAAGAAGACCATTTCGGATCTGCATCTGTTCCTGAAACCGCAACCGGCATCGGCATATACGCAGCAGTTCTGTCATCCAAAAATTTAGCATAAACTCTGAAGCTTCCTTTCTCGAACTTTTTCAGTAAAGATACTCTGAACTGTCCTCCGTTATTAGAGTTGAATCCTGTTTTTCTTGGTCCGTCCCCGATTCTGTAAAAACCTCCCAAAGCTAAAAACGTGTTATCTGCGATTTGCGTTCCGTAATCGAAATCTGTTCTGTAGTTTTTATAGTTTAACCCTAGCTGCTGTGTGATGCTTCC
>JAEXJU010000145.1 GCA_023448955.1 Bacteroidota bacterium | reverse complement strand
ATCTACAACAATTCCGGAAACCTTCTTATCTTCTACTACAATTTTTTCTACATTAGAATTGAAGTGAAACTGAACGCCCTGCATTTTTCCAATGGTAGCCATTGCTTCTATGATTTTGATAAAACCACCTTTCGGATACCAGGTCCCGAGTTTATAGCCACCATAATTCATCAAACTATAAAGTGCAGGAATATCTTTCGGGGCTGCTCCAAGGAAAATCACGGGAAATTCCATTAATGTTATCAGTTTAGGATGCTTAAAATATTTTCTTACAAAATGATGAAAATCAGTCAAAAGATCTAATTTCAAAGCACTTTTTGCAATTTTGGGAGACACAAACTCAAACCAGGAATGGCAAGGTTTATTTACGAATTCTTTCATTCCCACTTCATAATTGAACTGTGCATCTTTCATAAAATTATCCAGCATTTTTCCTGCGCCGGTTTCCGTTTTTTCGAAAAGGGATTTCATGGATTCATAATCGTGTGGGATTTCCATTGTTCCATCATCAAAAACCATTTCAAACTGAGGATCAAGAGATACCAATTCATAAAAGTCAGAAACTTTTTTGCCAAAATCGGCAAAAAAATCATCAAATATATCCGGCATCCAATACCAACTCGGACCCATATCAAATGTATATCCGTTGTCTGTACGAAAACTTCTTGCACGCCCGCCCAAACTGCTGTTTTTTTCGAAAACGTGTACTTCGTTTCCTGATTTAGCTGAATAAGCTGCCGCAGACAAGCCTGAAAATCCAGATCCTATAATTGCTATTTTCTTTGCCATATTAGTTTTTATCAAAAGAATAATCTTTTAAAACAGTATCAATTAATTTATTATTATCTATATTTCTTGAGAAAATAGGGTGGTGGAACTGGTCTAGTTTATCAAGAAGCCTTATGAGATCCATTTTCTCATTATGATTCAGATTGCCTGTTACAATACTTGTCGCAGTCCGGATTTTATCCATTTGCATATCCAGAGCATCCAGACCGGCTTCTGTTATTTTAATAACTTTTGTTCGTCTGTCTGTATCAGAATCTGTTTGCTCTACCCAGCCTTGTTTTATAAGTCTGTTGATGATAAGAATACCCGCTGGTTTTTCCTGAACATTTTTTCTTATAAGCTCCATTTTGGTTATAGGTCCAAAAGACTTTAGATTTATAAGGTATATGAATTCATCCTGTGTACTGAAATCGGAGCCGGCAATTGCGGATTTAGAATAAGTTTTAGCATATCGGTTAAGATGAACCAAAAGCGTACTGATAACACTTTCCGGTGACCGTCCGAATTCTTTGCCATCCCAAACAGGATCACTTTTTCCATCTCTACGTTGTTTTGCTTCCTGATCATAGATCCAGTTGCGGAATCCTGCAATATCCTTTGTGTAGAGATTATTGACATTCCCCGAATCAAATTTTTCAATTAATTCTAATAGATTTTTAATGATAGTAAAATCCATGGTCGTAAAATTTAATAATCAAATATACTAATTTTTATACAATTAGTATATAAATATACATATCAATAATAAGACCAATCAATCCATAAATATTTAAATTTTATTAAACTTTAAGATTTAATTCTTAAAAGCCTATTAAAACTTATAATTTATGAAAATATGTTAGTTATCTGGAATCATAATTGTTTACTAATATACAACTTAAAATAAAAAGGTTATGAAAACGGAAGTAAAAATTAGAAGTTTATTATTAGGGGTTTCATTATTAACGGCAGGTTTTGCAACAGCACAGACTACCCAAACTACTGAACAAGTACAAACAACTGCTCAAACCCAGGGAACTACAAATCCCGAAATTGAAGCACTAAAACAAAAGATTGCGGCTAAGCCGGATGACACACAATCCTTGGTAGCACTGGCAACAGCATATCAAAATGCAAATGACTGGAATTCTGCCATTCTTACCTGGAATAAAATAACAAGCATTATTCCGGATTGGGCACCAGCTTATTATGGTATAGGTTACGCTAATCAGTCAGCGAAAAATAATGACGCAGCAAAAACCGCTTATGAACAATATATTGCCAAGGTAAAACCTGAAGAAGTAGATGCCAGTAAACAAAATCTTGCTTATGCTTATTTCTTCATAGCATTCCTGGATAAGGATACAAATCCGGAAAAAGCCAAGCAATATATTGCAAAATCATTACAATACGACGGCACAAACCAGGATGCGCTTAATCTCAGCAAAAGCCTGATGAACTAAAATCAAATTTTAAATTCAATAAAAAAGACGCTTAACAAAGCGTCTTTTTTAATTTGTCAAAGTAAATTATTTAGCCTTGGCTATGACGAACTACAAGTTTTCATTTTAATTATGGTCTTCTTTTGATGACTCCTGATTTTTATTTTGGTTTTTCTTTTTATAAAAATAATAGGCAATTCCACCAATCAGAAATAATGGCCAAAAGGGAAGGAGGAACAATAAAACACTGCCGATCACATTCCATCCGGAAGAAATAGCGTCTGCAGATTTATCTCCAAAGCTTTTATCTTTTTCAATATCTTTTTCTTTGATATAATTGTCATACAATGTAATCTCAAGGTTGGAAAGTTTTCCCCGGCTGTAAGTATCGCCTTTTATTTCTATATTTTTATTTTTTACTGAACCAATAGAAACGAGATCTTCCGCTAAGTAATCAAATTTTTCATAAGGTACTTTGGCAGTGAGATAAAAAGTCTGGAACTCGTCATTACTTACCAGGTTTTCTGTTTTTACAATCCCGTCTTATTTACTGACTATTGTTCTAAGGAATTGTTTTGCATTTTCCATATTATCGACATTGATTTCAAAGCTGCCGTTTTTCACCAATGGCGATGGTTCCGGAACAACGGTTTCCTTTACAGGTCTTTCTTTGTAGATCACTTTGGTAACAGTTTTTGGCTTGGCAATCTCTTTTTTGACTTTTTCTTTTACGGAATCAATTGCTGCCACTACTTTTTTCTCTTCGATGTCCTTTTTGAATTTCTCGACATTGTCTGCAATAGAATCTATTTTTTCCTTGCTCTTATCAAAAGCATTTTCTATGTTTTCTTTAGTTTTAATAAGATCTTTGGCTTTCAGGTTTACCGAATCTAATGTAGCTGTTGAATCCGAATCCAGATTTTCTAAACTTTCAGAAGCTTGATCCATTAAAGAATCTGCATTCTTAATTGTATTATTAGCTTCCTGCAAATCTGCTTTCTTACACATAGTGAGTGTGCTCAAAATAACGGCGGTCAATAGTAACTTTTTCATTTGAATAATTTTATTGATGTAAAGCTATCCAACAATGAAAAGAATCAATTGTAAAAGAATATGATAATTTTTGTAATATTTTAATCTAATGAAAATCAGATTTTTAAGTTGATTTTACAAGTGATTTACAAGAGTTTTGAATATTAATTTGTAAAAGGTAAAATGCGGATAAAAGTTTTTTGATTTTGTTAATAATGATTATAGTGAAGTGAAGGAGTAGTTGGAATAGATTTATTAAAATTGAGAAATTAGACTTCTTATTTTAACCTCAAGTTGCTTTCCAGCTAAATGATGGTTATCAAATAAAATCTTCCTAAATGCAATTTGTTTTCCTATCTTATTATAATTTAAAAAACAAAAAATTCCTTTTGTGAAAAATTTATAAGTATTTTCATAATGAGTAGAATAGAAACTTTTATTTTTCTCATCAATTTTATTATTATCAAAAATGAATTCATTATTATCTTTATCTCTTAAATAATTGATGTAAACAATATTGTCTCTGTTGAATATTTTAAAATTATTTTCTAACATCTTAGACTTAAATTTTTCAAAATCTAAATTATCCGATTCGATGAAAATTATTGGAGAGGTTTTAAAATGTAGTGATGGAATATATATAATTATACTTTTTAAATTAAATTGATAAACCGTATCTAAATCTTTTGCGTATAAGGAAAACAAGTTTTCTTCTAACTGTTTAAAGTCTGTTATCTGACCTGAGCAGAAATTATTATACAAATCACATCCAAACTCAGATTCTTTAAAAATTTCGTTCAAAAATATTTTAATTTTCTTTTTATCATTTATAATTTTTATATCATTTATTCCTATTCGGATTTGTGCTTTATCTAATGCCTGTATAATAATTTTATTTATTTTCAATACTTCTATGAAATCATCATCATTTGCAAAATCATTGTACATATCATAAGTTTGTTTAAACCTTTCATAATTTGTAATTGCCTTATATTCATGTGGTAATGCAGATTCAAAAAAAACATCCAATTCATCAGATAAATCCTCGAAAGTATTTATTATTAGGTACTCATTTATGAAAGGTTCAGAATGCATAATAATATTTCTATACATTTCTAAATCTTTAAATTTCAATTCAAGATTTTTGGACAACCTTAGATTTGGAATCATTTTAATTCTCTCTAAAGATTCTGAAAAATTAACTGTATGTATTTTATGATTTAATTTGGTTTCAAATACAGAATTAAGACCTTTTATGTTTTTTTCAATTATAGCATTTTTAAGATGACTATCAATCTGACTAAATAACAATAATTCATTATGATTATGTAATATTTTTTTTATCAAAATTTCTATTCCGTGATGAATAAATAATATTGCATCCTTTAGATAAAAAAATCTGATATCATTATTATCTATATTTTCAGAAAAAGTTAGATTTTCGTATTCTATTAAGTTCTTGTATCCTTTTTGTAAGGAATCTAAACCATTTTGAATATAATTAAGCTTCATCTGATTTTTTTGTTTTGTATAATTTATAAAATCAAAATTAATCAATAATTTAGTTTATTAAACAAAAAAAATCCGCAGAAAACTCTGCGGATTCAATATTTAATGATTCTTAAACTCACTGATAAAATGCAGTTTCACATTCGGAAACTTTTCCTGAGTCATATGAATCGTAAAAGAAGAATCAGCCAGGAAAACCAGTTGGTCATATTTGTCTCTCGCTAAAAAACGCTGTTTCAGTCTCGCAAATTCTTTGAACTCCTCAGACTTTTCATCTGCTTCCACCCAACACGCTTTATGGATGCTGATTGGCTCATACGAACATTTCGCACCATATTCATGCTCCAGACGGTATTGGATAACCTCGTACTGAAGTGCACCAACCGTTCCGATGATTTTTCTATTGTTCATTTCCAGCGTAAAGAGCTGAGCAACACCTTCGTCCATTAGCTGGTCTACACCTTTCGCCAATTGTTTTGCTTTCAATGGGTCGTTATTATTAATGTATCGGAAATGTTCTGGAGAAAAACTTGGGATTCCTTTGAAGCTCAATTTTTCGCCGGCCGTCAAAGTATCGCCAATTCGGAAACTTCCTGTATCGTGAAGTCCTACGATATCGCCTGGGAAACTCTCGTCTACCACTTCTTTTTTATCTGCAAAGAAAGCGTTAGGAGAGGAGAACTTCATTTTTTTTCCTTCTCTCACCAAAAGATAATTCTCATTTCTTTTGAATGTTCCGGACACGATTTTCACAAACGCCAGACGGTCTCTGTGTTTCGGATCCATATTGGCGTGGATTTTAAAAACAAATCCGGT
>JAEXJU010000136.1 GCA_023448955.1 Bacteroidota bacterium | reverse complement strand
ATCGTACTCATCCAAAGATTGTCCGTATTGAAGCTGAGAATTTACTAAATTCATCAACGTATTATCATTCCCTAAACCTGTTTTCCTGGAGTTGAGCCAAGAGGTCAGATTAGACTTGAATTCCTCTTCTGTGAAACCGTCTTTTACAGCTTTGTTCACTTCTTCTTTCAAAGCTTTGTTCACTGCATCCTTTTTGGTCGGGTTGAAGAACGCATACCAAGCCCAAGACGCCACATTGTTATCAATAGGAATATTGACGTAAGAGCCTGCACCATAGCTTATTCCCTCTTTTTCACGAAGTCTGGTCGGTATTCTTGCAGTCAAGAAACCACCACTCCCAAGCATTTCGTTGGCGATGACAAAAGCTGGATAATCCGGAGATTTTCTATCCATAGAAAAACTGATTTTTCCCACTGCTGCAGCGTTCTCTTTGTCTGGAGTGATGTAATCTTTGTCTTGTTTTTTTGTAGCAAATAACTCTGGTTTGATAAATTCATAAGTTGATTTAGAATTCCAATTCCCAAACGTTGATTCCAAAAGCCCTGAAACTGTTTTACCATCTACATCTCCAATCACTGTTCCAACGCCATTATTTGCACCCAGGATTTTGTTGTAAAAATCTACCAGTTGTTCTCTTTTTACCTTTTTATTATTATCAATCTGTTCCTGAGTAGAAGCTGTATAATAAATGCTTTCTTTAGGATAATTCTCCGTAATTTTTTCTATTTCCGTGAAAGCCATAGTCTGCGGATCATTTAAAGAACTTTCCAGATACGTGTTGTACTCATTGATTGTTTTCGCCAGCTCTGCTTCTGGGAATGTAGATTCCGTCAGGATTTCTTTTACAAGCGCTGTTACTTTTGGTAAGCTGTCTTTATAAGTACTGAAATTAACAAACAATGTCTGACCACTGAATCCAAAATTGATATTAGACTTCCATTGATCCAGCATATCCTGGATTTGTTCTTTAGTATGTGTTTTAGTTCCTGTTTTAAGAACCTGAGCCATTAGAGAACCAACATCGGATTTTCCGTTCAGATCTTTTGCATTACTCACAGGAAATTTGAAGCTACCAAGCACTTTTCCGCCTTTAATATCCTTTTTGATCAACCCATATTTCATTCCGTTGCTTAGCTTGCCTTCCGTAAGATTAGCTTTCAGATTCTTAATACTAGCCTCGAAAGGAGCCGCCTCTTTTTCAAGGGATTTTCCTTTGTAATCTTTGGTTAGTGCCGCAATCTGATCGTTTGTATATTCTATGTTTTTAACCCTTACTTCGTCTTTGGAAGGAATAAAAATACCAACGGTTCTGTTATTGGTTCTAAAATATTTTTCAGCAACTTTTTGAACATCGGCAACGGTTAATTTCTCTACCGCATCTCTGTAAATGAAGCCTAGTTTGTAACTTCCTGCTCCGATAATCTCTGTCAGATTAATAGCAAAACCTATCGTGTTGTTTTTAATATTTTCTAACTGCTTTAATAATTTTGCTTTGGCTCTTGATACATCTTGCTCAGTATATTTTGTTGTTGATATCTTGTCCAAAGCAGCACGGAATTCATTTTCAGTGGATTTCAGATCTTTATCTGCCGGAACGTCCAGTCCGAAATACATAAAACTCGCATCTCTAACCAAAGGCTGATAGCCATAAACAGAAGCTGCTTTTTTGGTATCAATCATAGCTTTATAAAGATATCCGGAAGGATCCGCTGTTAATATTTCCTGCAATGCATCCAAAGCAACATAATCTTTATCTGCAAAAGGCGCAGTATGATATAACGCACCGATGACTTTGCTGTCTCCCGAACGCTTAAGTTCTACAAAACGTTCACCATCCTGAGCTGGTTCTACTGTATAAGGTGTTTCTAAAACCCTTGCAGGTTTAGGAATTACAGAAAAATACTGACTGATATATTCCAGCGCTTTTTTCTCATCAAATTTACCTGCGACAATCAGGGTTGCATTGTCTGGTTGGTAATACTTTTCATAAAATTTTCTTAGTGTAACAGCTTTTACACGTTCTACATCTTCCTTGCTTCCGATGGTGCTGTTTCCGTAGTTGTGCCACAGATAAGCTGCCGAAATCACACGCTCCATCAAAACACTACCAGGATTGTTTTCTCCAATCTCGAACTCATTCCTAACAACAGAAAATTCTTTGTCCAGATCCGATTGCAGGATGGTTGCATTCACCATTCTGTCTGCTTCCATTTCCAGAAACCATTTCAGATTCTCATCATTAGAAGGAAAAACTTCGTAGTAATTGGTTCTGTCATACCAGGTTGTACCATTAGCATTCCCACCTTTGTCAGAAAGCATTTTCTTGATATCACCCAGTTTTTTGGTGCTTTTGAAAAGCATATGTTCCAGCAAATGCGCCATTCCTTTTTCTCCATAACCTTCGTGTTTGGAACCCACATTATAAACGATATTCACAATTGCATTGCTCTGAGAAGGATCTGATATCAACAGTACTTTTACACCATTGCTTAAGGAATATTCTTTAACGCCTTCTGTATTACTAATAAATTGTGGGGTTTCGGCTTTTTGAGCAAATACAGGTGAGTGTACACCTGCGTAGAACACGACTGCCGCAGTCAGTAAAAGATTCTTCATTGTTTGATTGTTAATTAATTTTTTATGATCTAAAAATAATAACTTTCTCAATAAATGAAGTATAAGCTGACGCTTTTTATAAAAATCTTAACGTAATTTTGCAATTATGATCGCAGAGAAAATTATTTTGGGTATTGATCCCGGTACTAGCATTATGGGTTTTGGGATTATTTCTGTGAAGGGAAATAAAATGGAGCTGGTTGCCATCCACGAATTGATCCTGAAAAAATATGAAAATCACGAGACCAAGCTTAAAATTATCTTCGACAAAACACTGGCACTTATCGATGAATACCACCCTGACGAAACCGCTTTAGAAGCACCTTTTTTTGGAAAAAACGTTCAGAGTATGCTGAAACTGGGACGTGCACAAGGTGTTGCAATGGCAGCAAGCCTCCACAGAAATGTTCCGATCATAGAATATTC
>JAEXJU010000051.1 GCA_023448955.1 Bacteroidota bacterium | reverse complement strand
AAGGATCCCAATTTGTTACTCTGAGGCTCTCGAAGAATACGCTCAAGTCGGGCTGCAGTTATTCAACTTTCTAATAATCTTAAAAACCTTGAATCTTTTTACTTTTTTCTTGATTCTTTCCCTACTTCTTTTTCCAGACAAACCAACTTGCTAATCCCAATCCTAAAAATATCACGAAAAGGAAATAGCAGACGTCTCTGGTGTCAATCTGACCTCTTGTAAATGCCAGAAAGTGCTGATAAAATCCGATATTTTGCAATATATAATCTGCGCCGCCCAAAAGTTTATAGCTGGCGAGTTGTTCAATCCCAAAATAGAGAATAAAGCAAAGGAAAACGCCTAACAAATAAGCCATGATTTGATTGGATGACAATGATGACGCCAAGATCCCGACTGCGGAAAAAGCGGCAATCAAAATCACCAATCCAATATAACTTCCGAAAGTCATACTGCCGTCTATATTGCCTTCCGGAACGCCCAAAATATAAACGGTGTAATAATACACCAAACTTGGCAGCAGACACAAAATGCCTACTAACCAAACGGAAAGGAATTTTCCGCCAACGATTTCGGTGATTTTTACCGGTTGCGAAAAGAGCCAGAATAAAGTTCCGGATTGTTCTTCCTCCGCCAAAGTTCTCATGCTGATGGCTGGAATGATGAACATAAAAAGCCAGGGCGAAAGCACAAAGAAACTTTGTAAAGTGGCGCTTCCAATCTCGAATATATTAAAATTGTTCTCGAAGAAGAACAGGAATAATGCGGAGATAATACTGAAGGCTGCTATGATGATCCACGCGCTCCAGTTTCCGAAAAAATTCCAAAGTTCTTTTTTGAATATAGCTATCATA
Organism: Bacteroidota bacterium; assembly: GCA_023448955.1. Taxonomy (GTDB): domain Bacteria; phylum Bacteroidota; class Bacteroidia; order Flavobacteriales; family Weeksellaceae; genus Epilithonimonas. Next base: position 3,729 of record JAEXJU010000051.1, on the reverse strand, counting down.
AATGGGTTGTAGAGTTTGAGTGTTTGAGAGAGTTTATTAGTCTTTATTCTATTTGTCTATTATCTTTTGTCTTTATTTTTATTTCTGTTCACCAGTTTTACAATGGAGGTTATCAGAATAATAATTCCAAAAAATCCTAATAATAACTGCCACCAATATTGTATAACGGAATATTTGAGAATTACGGTAAAAACAACGGCGAATAAAATAAAGGTTGCAATTTCATTGAATTGTCGGAGTTTGATATTCGGGATTGAGAGTATTTTGCCGTTGAGGTTTTTCAGTTCCTTTACTCTTTTCCAGCACCAGAAATGGTAAATCCCAAGTCCTAAGAGAAATGTTAATTTAAGATGAAACCAAGGCGTTTTCATTAAACCTGAATTAAGGAAAATCATTGTAATTCCGCTTGCTAACATCAGGATTCCGGCAGGAACAGTGATGATATTCCAAAGTCTGACTGCCATAAAAGTATATTGATTTCTGAGAATCTGCTGTTTCACTTCATCAAATTCATCAGTATCTTTATAATAAACAAACAATCTCACGAGATAGAAAATCCCGGCAAAATAACTTACCATAAAAATAATATGAATTGCCTTGATAATCGTGTAAAGCATCTACGGATATTTTTGCAAAGATACTTTTTATTGGGTGAAGATATAAAAGAATTGAAGTAGGTTTTTTTTGAATGAGATGTTAAAATTGAAGTAAATTTATTTTTTTTAAATAATTATTGTTTCATTTGTAGATAAATTAAAAATATTATATGAAAAGAAAAATACATTTTTTATTTGCGGTTTTTATGTGTGTTTTAGGTATTGCACAATCGTTGAAACCTGTAGCCAAAGAAATCATAGATTCTCAAGCTAGAAAAATGAGTTTTGAGAAGTTTAGCTTGTTTACACTACAAACATCAGAAAGGCAAACAGCTTATCAGCAGGCAGTAAGTGATGCTAAAATTCTAAAAATTAACCAATCTCAACTTTCAAAAATCATCAGTCAGAAACCACAGGCGTTAGAACTGACTTACCCTTTTGAAAACGGAGATATGACAGTAGAGTTAATAAAAGTTGATATTTTTTCGCTCGACTTCAATGTTTACACAGACAAAGGAAAAGTGAAAAACTATTCTCCAGGCGTTTATTACAGAGGAATTATAAAAGGCGATGTGAACTCTTTGGTGGCTTTCAGTTTTTTTGATAATGATGTAGTGGGTATCTCATCTTTGCAAGACGGTACTAATATTGTTTTGGGAAAAGCAATTAATTCTGAGGATTTTGTAGTTTATAATGATAGAAAATTAAAAGGCAGTAACAATTTTATCTGCGCTACAGATGAATTATTGCAAAATCAAAAACAAAAAATTACTTATAAGCCTGATGCAAAGGCGCCGCAAGTAACTACCAATTGCGTAAGATTATATTACGAAGTAGCTTACAAACCATATCAGCAGAATAACTCTAATGTAACAACTACTACCAATTGGATTACCGCAGTACACAATAATATAAACACATTATATGTTAATGATGGTGTGAAAATGTCCCTAAAAACCATTTTTGTTTGGACTACACAAGATCCTTATACAGGCGATTATAATTCTAATCTGGCTGCTTTTAGTGCAAACAGACCCACTTTTGATGGAGATTTGGCGCACTTGATTAATTTTCCATCTACAACCAGTGTTGCTTATCTTAATTCTTTATGTACAACTTATAAGCACGCATATTCCGGAATTGATAAAAGTTATTCCAATGTTCCAACTTATTCCTGGACAGTTGGAGCAATGACGCATGAAATGGGGCATTCTCTGGGGTCACCACACACTCATGCCTGCGCTTGGAATGGTAATAATACAGCTATTGATGGTTGCGGACCACAGGCTGGTTATGACGAAGGATGTTCAGGATCCATTCCAACTGGAGGAGGAACTATAATGAGTTATTGTCATCTGCTATCAACAGGAATTAATTTTACAAAAGGATTCGGAGCTCAGCCAGCTGCATTGATCAGAGCAAATGTAGATACCAAAGCATGTCTTGGAACAGATTGTCTCACCACCTGTGCCATTACTATTTCATCTGTGTCGATCAGTAATATCAGTAAAAATGGATTTTCTGCAACAATCACAGATAATACATCTAACAACTGGAAATACAGAATCACAAAAATGGATGGTACTATTGTGACATCTGGAACTACTTCCTCAAAAGCTTTTACTATTAACGGATTAACCCCCAATACTTATTACAAACTGCTGGTTGGGACCTCTTGTGCATTAGAGAATGCATTCCAGACTAATGATATGTTCCTTACCAATGACGACTGGTGTGGAAAAACATTTACAGATTCAGGTGGTGCAACCGGTAATTATTCAGATTCTGAGACATTTATCAAAACCTTTTATCCTGATTCTCCAGGACAAAAACTGAAGTTGACATTCAGCAGCTTCAACATAGAACAGGATTATGATTTTATGACTATTAAAAACGGACCAAGTACAACTTCCCCGAGTTTTTCCGGAGCAACCAATCTTACAGGTAATCTCAATTTGGGATCTTTTACATCCACAGATCCAACAGGAGCAATTACTGTTATTTTTAACTCAGACTCTGGTTATACAGAGGCTGGCTGGGTAGCCAAATTTACTTGTAATACTTTAAGCGTTTCGGATATTGATAAAAGAAACATATCTCTTTCCCCAAATCCAGTTAAGAATGAATTTACGATAAAGGGTATCTCTAAAATTTTGAACGTAGAACTTTATGATACATCAGGGAAAATAATTAAGACATTTAACGAGAAAAGTTTGTTAAATAATAATTTTGATGTTTCAGAGTTGGTATCAGGTATATATGTTATTTCAATAAAAACTGATGAAGAGAAGATAATCAAGAAGATTATTAAACAATAAGGATTTCAAATACAAAAATCGGCTAGAAAAATTTCTTAGCTGATTTTTTTTAATTGATTCAATTATAGATATACTGTTACCCATCTTTCTTTAAAATTAATAAAATATAAATTCTGTTTTTTTTGGTATAAATGTTAAACTTCTTTTTTTTATATGAATTTAAAATAAAATTCTGTTTTTTTGTAAGATTAATACAATATATATTATGAATAAATTTTTACAATTGTTATTTTCTGTATGTATATTCGGTTTTGGATTTTCGCAAGAAATGAAACCTATTGCAAAGAAAATAGCAGATCAAAAGGCTGCCAATAAAAGTTTTGTTAAATTCAATCCCTTTTCAAAGGATGTTTCATCCAGAAATGCTGCTACTTACAGAAATGAAGCGGAAGGTGTAGCTGTTATGCAACTTAAATCTGGAGAGCTTGAAAGAATAATGAATGAAAAGCCAGAAACAATGGAAATGAGTTTTCCTTTTGAAGATGGTGAATTGACGGTAGAATTAGTAAAAGAAAATATTCTTACTACTGATTTTCAGGTTGAGACAGATAAAGGTGTAAAAGCTTACACACCTGGGGTTTATTATCAGGGTATAATTAAAGGTGATAATAATTCTGTTGTTGCTTTTAGTTTTTTTAATAATGATATTGTTGGTGTAGCTTCTACAAATGAGTTAGGAAATATTGTTTTGGGTAAAACAAAAAATTCTCAGGATTTTGTCTCTTACAGTGATTATAAATTAAAACCTAAGAATCCATTTGCTTGTAGCACTGAAGAGCTTCCTGAAAATGCAAATAAATACATAAGCTATAAAC
>JAEXJU010000010.1 GCA_023448955.1 Bacteroidota bacterium | reverse complement strand
ATATACATCTGCGCCCTGTCCAAAGTCACACGCACATTTCGTTTTAAAGCCAGAGAAGCCATCACTGCCATAAAAAGCTGATGCTGAGGTCTGAGACCTGAACCAAAACCACCGCCCACAAATGGTGAAATCACCTGAACGTTTTTCATTTTCAGTCCAAAAACATTGGCAACATACATTTGTGAATTTATGGTTCCCTGGGTTTTATCGTAAATTTTTAATTTATCTTTTCCTTCATAAATCACCGTCGAAGCATACATTTCCATCGGATTGTGATGCTCTGTTCCGTGACTGAAATGACTGTCGATTTTTATATGCGAACTTTCGTATTCTTTCTCAAAATCGCCTTGAGGCTTCGGTGGCGGCGGTTTCAGCATTGAAGCCAAACCTTTTTTGGGATTTCTGGATTTTTCAAGATTCGTTTTTAAATCTGTCTCAAATTTTTCATCCTCCTGATAGATGAATTTAATTTTTGTGGCCGCAAATCTCGCCATTTCAAACGTTTCCGCAACCACCAGACCGATGGGCTGACCGTTATATCTTATCTCGTTATCATTTAAGGGTTTGAAAACAGTTCCCGGCGGCGCATCCATATCTGCATATTTGAAATCAAACCAAGCGGTCGAAGGTTTATTTTCGTGGGTGAATATTTCTATTACGCCAGATAACTTTTTTGCCTCGGAGGTATCGATTGATTTTATTTTTCCTTTGGTAATCGTACTATTGACCACGTAGCCATAGAGTAAATCATCGGCATTGTATTCTCCGGCGTATTTTGCAGTTCCGGTCACTTTCAAATGACCTTCTAAACGGCTGATAGGTTGTCCGATTGTTGGTTTATTTTCCATAATTGTTTTGATTGAAAGTGTAAATTTATAATGACGGTTTTGCTCCCGGTCGTTGTGATTCAGGGTTTAATGCCATCATACAGTTTCGGATGATTGCTCTTTTTGCCAAATCGATTTTAAAAGTGTTGTGTTCAAAACCGGTTGCACCTTGAAGAATCAGATCAGCTGCTGCAGAAAAGTTTTCTCTGTTTGGCTCTTTATTCCTTAGAAAATCTTCTGCTTCTTTTACTCGCCAAGGTTTATGAGCAACGCCACCCAAAGCTATTCTTGCTTCTTTAATTGCATTATTTTCCAATATTAAACCAGTAGCAACCGAAACCAATGCAAAAGAATAAGAAGCTCTGTCTCTCAACTTTAAGTAAGAATAATTTTTAGAAAATCCATTCTCGGGAAGTTCAATTCCAGTGATGATTTCGCCCTGTTCTAAATTATTATCAACGTTAGGAGTATCACCCGGAAGTCTGTGAAATTCGGAAAACTCGATTTGTCGTTCACCATTTGGCCCGGAAACATTCACTACCGCTTCTAATGCAGCAAGAGCCACGCACATATCAGACGGAAAAACAGCAATGCAGTTTTGATTGTGACCCAGAATTGCGTGAATCCTGTTGTAACCAGTGATGGCTGAACACCCAGAGCCAGGTTCGCGTTTGTTGCACGGTGTGTTGATATCATAAAAATAGTAACATCTTGTCCGCTGAAGGAGATTACCACCGTTGGTCGCCATATTTCGGATTTGTGCCGAAGCGCCTGCCAAAATTGCTTTAGAAAGTAATGGATATCTTTCTTCTATAATCGGATGGTAAGCGGTGTCCGCATTGGTCATCAATGCTCCGATTCTGATTCCTCCATCAGGAAGTTCAGTAATATCACTAATTCCTGAGATTGAGTTGATGTCTACCAAAGTATCAGCTTCTGTGACGAAGTATTTCATCAAATCCAGAATGTTGGTACCTCCTGCTATTATTTTATTTCCTCTGTTTTTTTGAGTTGAAGAGATGGCACTTTCAACATCTGCGGCTTTTGTAAAATCAAAATTATTCATAAGATATGTTTTCTTTTACTGCCATCACAGCGTTAATAATTCCTCTGTTTGCACCACATCTGCACAGATTGCCACTCATCAAATCCTGAACTTCCTCACGGGTTTTGGCTTTATTTTCATTTAGAAGACCAATTGCACTGCAGATTTGTCCAGGCGTACAATAGCCACACTGAAAAGCATCGTGGTCAATAAATGCCTGCTGAATGGGATGTAATTCTCCATCTTTTGCGATTCCTTCCACGGTTGTGATTTCGGTATTTTCTTTCATCACTGCAAGACTGAGACAGCTTAATACCCGCTTCCCATCTATCAAAACGGTACAAGCTCCACACTGTCCGTGGTCGCATCCTTTTTTAGTTCCTGTCAAATTGATTCTTTCCCGCAACGCATCGAGCAGTGAAACCCACGGCAACACTTCCAGATGATGTGCCTTGCCATTAACATTGAGTCTAATGGATTTTTTTTCAGTAGTATTCATAAATCTGAGATTTGGTGTAACTCATACATTACAAATAGAAAGCCGTTATGGTGGTATAACGGCTTATAATGTATATTCAATCTAATTTAGATTAAAACCAATTAAGATATTGTAAAATGTACGCTGCTATCAGTGAATTTTATTTTCATCAAGCTGAAAAACGTGCAGAATTTGAGGAAACAATGCTTGCATAGATTCTTCGACTGCTTTTTTGGAACCTGGTAAAGTCAGCACCAAAGTTTTCCCCGAAAAACCTGCAACACCCCGTGAAAGCATCGCTGTTTTAATTCTTTGCTGTCCGTAGTTTCTTGCGGTTTCCATAATTCCCGGAATTTCACGATCTATCAATGGCAAAACTGCTTCCGGCGTTATATCTCGTGACGACAGACCTGTACCTCCAGTAAAAATAACTAAGTCAAAATGTTTATTTTTAAAACCAATTAAAGAAGATTGAATGGTATCAAAGTCATCAGGAATAATTTGGTAATCAATATTTTTTATCTGATATTGTTCCAAAGAAGTAAAAATTGCTTTTCCTGAAGTATCTTCTTTTTCACCATTAAAAGCAGAATCTGAACAAACGACTACTGCCGTTTTTAAATCTGAATTGATGAATTTACTACTGTCTGATTTGCCACCCGTTTTTTCCAGTAAGCGAATGTTTTGAATTTCAACCTTTTTATCAATCGGTTTCAGCATATCGTACATTACTAGTGCCGCAACCGAAGCGCCGTGCATCGCCTCAACCTCAACTCCGGTTTTGTAGATCGTATGAACTTCGACAAAAATAATGACCGACAAATCTTCTATTTTGTAAGTTACAGAAGTAAATTCCACAGGTAATGGATGGCAATCGGGAATAACATCGCTTGTTTTCTTGACTGCAAATAATGCCGAGGCTCTGGAAAATTCAAAAATATCGCCTTTGGGAACGGTTCGGTTTTCGATGGCCGAAATGGTTTCCTGAGATGAAGTTTTCACTGTTGCTGTTGCAATCGCTTTGCGAAGTGTGGATGATTTATGTGTGATATCGACCATATTATTGATTTACTTTCCACTGATGGGAATCGTCGTTAAAAATTTCTCTTCCCCAGATCTGGAGCTCTGATTTGATGCGTTCCACCGTTTCATTGCAGGCTTCCATTGCCGCAATTCTATGTTTGGATGAGGTAAAAACGAAAAGGCAGATTTCGCCAGCCTTCACAACTCCCAAACTGTGATGAACGTGCATACAGGTCAGTTCATATTTCTCAAATATTTCCTCCCGAATGTCGTGCATCTTTTCCAAAACCATTTCTTCGTAGGCTGTGTATTCGATGGCTGTAACGGTTTTTCCATCAACAACATCTTCACGAATCTGTCCTAGAAAAATGCTGTGCGCCCCAATTTCTTTTTTTGAGCTGTGTTTGGCAATGCTTTCAGAAATAAAAGCCGGACTGATCGGGCCTTTTGTAAATATATTTTTAATCGTTCTCTCCATTTTCTTTTTGACGTAACGCTGTGATTCCACCTTTCAGATGGCTTATTTTTTTTTGATGTCCGAAATGTTCCAACAAAATCTCCGCCGCTTTCAAACTTCGTGTTCCACTCTGACAGAAAAGAATTAAATTTTTATCTTCGATTTCGGACAATCTATTGTTTAGTTCTGAAAGCGGAATCTGAATATGTACAAAATCAGCTTTCGGCATTTCCCCGATTTCCCTAACATCAATGGTTAAAGTATTGGAATCTGATATTCTTTCCATAAAATCCTCTGGACTTACATCTTCTATATTTCTTGATGAAATTCCGCAAAGAAAATTGTAATCCGTCAATTCGAATGCTTCTCTGTTTTTTGGAATCAGATTTTCAACCGAATTTCCGTTGGAAATATCAACTGTAAAAATCTCGTAATTAAGCATATTAAACGTCAATAGTTTTCCATCTAAAATTTCGCCTAAGCCCGTAATCAATTTAATCACTTCATTGGCCTGCATCATCCCAATCATTCCGGGAAGAACGCCTAAAACACCTATTTCATTGCAATTCTGCACATCCTCGGGTTTTGGTGGCTTTGGAAAAAGATGACGGTAATTGATGCTATTTTCAGTTTTTGGATTGGCATTAAAAACCGCAACCTGACCATCATATTTATAAATAGCTCCAAAAATCAAAGGTTTTTCTAAAAGTACGCAGGCATCATTAATTAAATATCTCGTTGAAAAATTATCGGTACAATCCACAATAATTTCATAGTCAGAAATAATGTTCCATGCATTTTTTGAAGTTAATTCCAGCGGATAAATATTAATTCTGATTTCCGGATTCAACTGCCGAAGTTTTTGAAAAGCCACTTCAACTTTCATTTTTCCAACATCATCGGTGGAATACAAAGTCTGCCGCTGAAGGTTACTTACTGAAATAAAATCGTGGTCAGCGATTCCAATAGTACCAATTCCTGATGCGACCAAATATTGCAGGACAGGACAGCCTAAACCGCCTGCACCAATCACCAGAACTTTAGAATTTAGCAATTTTTCCTGACCTTCAAAACCGAAGTCAGACAATATATAATGCCGGGAATATCTTTCGTTGTAATTTTCCATTTTATCCTCCTGAGTATGGTGGCATCAGAGCCACAACATCATTTTTATTCAAAATCAAATTGTTTTGCACCAGTCTTTTATTGACTGCAAAAGCTATTTTCTTAGCCGAAAGTTCGGGAAATTTTTTAATTAAATCCAATTTTAAAGAATCCAGATCTGTTGTTTCCAGCATCAATTCTTTTCCTGTAATTTCGGCAATCTGACCGAATGCGATGATTTTAATATTCATAAATATCAACTTTCATTTCTAAGCTTTTGTCAATAATAATTTATAAGATGCCATTAGTAAAACGGTTGCCAAAACATATTTTAAAATATTCTGGTTGAATTTTTTTGAGCCGAGATAAGCTCCCAACAATCCACCGCTGAAAGCAACGACTACGTACATCAACATATTTTCATTAAACGAAATACCTTTGGTAATCATTCCACCAAGTCCTGCAATGGAGTTGACAAAGATAAAAGCGGCACTGATAGCTGCGGTCTGTTTCTGATTGGTCCAGCTAAGCAGCAATAAAATGGGTGAAAGAATGATGCCGCCACCGATGCCTATCATACCGGAAAGAAGACCGACTGCTCCACCAATGATAATCGATATTGTAATATTTTGAGGTTTCAGTTCGCTGTCTTCCACGTTTTTAAAAAAGAAAAATCGGATGACCGGAAACAACAATAAAACGCCAAGAATTCTTTTGTAAATGTTTTCTTCCACGGTAATCATTCCACCGATAAACGCCAAGGGAATCGAAGCTGCGGCAATTGGTATGAAAAGTTTTTTGGAAAAATATCCGCCGCGATAATATTGGATAAATGAGGTCAGGGAGACGAAAAGGTTCAGCATCAAAGCAGTCGGTTTCATTTCTTCCGGAGCCACACCGTACAGCGCCATCAATGCCAGATAACCGCTCGCACCGCCGTGTCCGACAGCAGCGTACAGAAATGCAACAAAAAAAAGAATGACATAAAATACTTCTACAGACATACTCAATACGAATTATGGTAAAATATGAATTGTGACCGGCTCATTGGCTTTGCAACCTGAAGATTCTTCGGGCAGTACGATAAAACAGTTGGCCTGCGCAAATGAATGCAGTCTGAACGACTCCTGTGCGTGAAGTGGCGTTACTTTTCCTTCACTGTAAAAAGCTTTCAGGAAATGGGTAAGCCCTGCATTTTTTGGATAATCGTGCGTGACAGTTGCAGTGGTTTCAATCAGTTGGGAAGGCAATCCCATACATTTTTCAAGAGCCGGTAAAACATATTCGTAGAAACAGGTGAGCGACGAAGAAGGATTTCCCGGAAGTCCGAAGACCAGTTTATTTTCCTTGGTTCCAAAGAACAGAGGTTTACCGGGTTTCTGTTTTATTTTGTGAAATATTTCCTCCACGCCACACATATTGGCAACCTCGGTTACAAAATCATAATCGCCGACGCTTACACCGCCGTTCAGCAGAACAACATCATTGTCATTAATGGCTTTTTCCAAAACTTTATGAAGTTCTTTCGGGTCATCCTGGGCTCTGAAGACTTCTATATTTTTAATTCCAATCTGACTTAAAACTGCCTTCAACTGAAATGAATTGGCTTCGTAAACCTGACCAAATTCAAGAGGATTTCCCGGATTCTGAAGTTCATTTCCGGTGAGAATAACCGCTACTTTTGGCGGCGTGTAAACCGAAACTTCGGAACATCCAATTCCAGCTAAGAACCCGATGGCTGCCGCAGAAAGGTAAGTTCCGGACTTCATTGCCACCTCGCCTTTTTTTACTTCTGCACCTTTTGGACGGACGTTGATTCCCTTTTCAAGTTTTTCATCTTCAACAGTCAGAAAACCGTTTTCAATTCTAATTTTTTCCTGCATCACCACCGTATCTGCATTTTCGGGTAATGGCGCTCCGGTGAAAATTCTTGTGGCTTCACCATTTTCTATTTTTAATTGCCGCGTTGCTCCTGCAGGCATCTCTCCGATAACTGATAGCGATTGGTTTCTATCTTCAAATTTTAACGCATAACCATCCATCGAAGATTGGGCAAAATTCGGAATATCGGTTGATGCGATGACATCCTCAGAAGTTACCAGACCAAAAGCTTCGGAAAGCGCAATCACAGCACTTTTTTTAGGCAAAGCAGACT
>JAEXJU010000001.1 GCA_023448955.1 Bacteroidota bacterium | reverse complement strand
GAATAGGAATCGGTCTTATTATAGGAGGATTAGTAGGGTATATTAGCAAAGGAAGCGCTGTAAAAGAAGCGCAGATCAGACGCGAATTAAAGCAACTTCAGCAGGAGAAGGCTGAACTTGAAAAACAAAAATCGCAAACCGATATTAACAGGACATATTAGAAAGACTATAAGTTTTTTATAAATTGTCCAGGAGTAGTGTTTGTGTATTTTTTGAAAATCTTATTAAAATAAGTAATATTATTAAAACCTGTAGCATAGCAGCTTTCTGCTATGCTTTTTTCTTGCGAGAGTAATATGCAAGCTTTATCTATCCTGTAACGGTTTACAAACTCTACAAAGGTCAATGATGTAGCTTTTTTGAAAAAATTACAAAACGCCGGTTTCGTAAGGTTAGCGAGATCTGCAGCCTGCATAATATCTATTTCGTTCTGATAACCGTTCTCTACGTATGTAAATACAGCTTCCAGGCGATTCCTGTTTCTGGATACAATAGTGTAAGGCATCACTTCGGTATTCATCAGTTCAAAATCTTCTGTCTTAGACAAATCAAAAAGAATTTCCAAGAGCAACAAATATCTTTTATATCCTTCAGATTCAGCTATCAATTCTAACTTCGGGATGAGTTGTTTTTTTACCTGTGAGGAAAAAAGGACGCCGTATCTGGAGATTTCCAAAAGTTTTCTAACGGCATTAGATTCAGGTTCGCCTTCTGGTAAGGAAAGAATGTCTTCCTTGAACTGTATTACGATTTCTTCGTGCGGATCTGTTGCATTAAGTCCGAAACCGGAATGTGGGATATTAGAGCCTATCAGAGCCAGTGCGCCGTCTTCAAAATGGCTTTTATGATAGCCTACGTGTCTTGTTCCTTTTCCATGCAAAACGCAAACGATCTCAATCTCAGAATGATAATGATATTGCCAGTTGAGTTCAGAAATGGGAACTCCTTTGATATGCAGCACACGAAAAGAACTGTTTTCGTCTGGTGAAATATGTTCAAGTATAACCTTCATTCAAGTTAATGTTCTTTGAAAACAAAAATAAACAAAACATGTTAATATTGTTCAATTTTTTGTTTATTATGTTAAACAATTGTTGAATAAAAGCTTATACTTTCGTATTACAAAAATGATTTCTCAAAAGAATAGAATTTTTGTGAATTTTTAAGGTCTATATATGAAGAAGGCTGGAAAGTAATTTCCAGCCTTCTCATATTTTAATGGCTATGATTATTTGAAGTTATAACCGATACCTACAATAAACATGCTTGGTCGGTTGTCATATCTTACCACATAATCTCCACTCACAGCATCTATTACTTTTCTGGTATCTTTAGAAAAAGCTCCTTCATATCTTGCATTGATGACAAACTTTGATAATGTAGCCTGCGCACCGAACTGATATCCAACAGTAAATTTATTTTCTGCATTTACTTTGATATCATCAAAGGTTTTTTCAGAAGATAAATTATAAGAAGCAACAGGTCCTACAAATGCTGCCAGTTTTCCTAAAAGGAAATTATGTCCCACCAGAACAGGAACATCTATTCTATTGCTTTTAGCTTCAACCGTTACATCATCAACAGTAAGAGTATTCTTGAATGTTGTGTAATAAATTTCCGGCATTACAAACCATCCGCCAACAGGTGATCCTATTTTTGCTGCTAATCCAATATTGAACCCTGCTTTATTTTCTCCTTTACTTTCGAACGCATTTACTGCAGTAGATTGGATATCTTTCCATTTTGCAGAAGACGTATTGAAAAGCGCATTCGCTCTCAATCCTACAGTAACTTGTGAATAAGCCATCATTCCTAGGAATAAAGCTAATGTACTAATCAGTTTTTTACTCATTTTCTTTTGATTTTAATTTAAAATTCGTGAATTTATTTATCCTTTTTTTCGGTATTGCTGTTATGCGTGAGACTTGTCTGTTCATTATCAAGCATAAATTCTCTTAATTGCTTAAAAAGCTCTGAAGAGTAAACAAAATCCAAAAGGTTCTTATTTTTTGCTGTTGCTAATATATCTTTATTGCCTTCCCATTCTTTGATTCCCAGACGAAGATATAGAATCTTTTCCCCAATGGTCATAACGGAGTTCATATCGTGAGTGTTGATAATGGTAGTTGTATTATATTCCTTGGTGATCTCCAGCAACAGATCATCAATTACATTAGATGTGTAAGGATCTAAACCCGAATTAGGTTCATCACAGAAAAGATATTTCGGATTATTAACAATTGCTCTTGCTATGGCAACCCTTTTCTGCATTCCTCCGGAGATTTCTGAAGGGAATTTTTTATTCGCATTCTGAAGATTAACACGACCGATTACTTCCAGAACTTTTCGTTTTTTTTCTCTGTAAGTCAGATTCGTAAACATATCTAAAGGGAAACTGATGTTTTCTTCAACAGTCATGGAGTCAAAAAGCGCACTTCCCTGAAAAACCGTTCCGATCTCTGCGCGCAAGGCCTGTTTGTCATCTCGGGACATTTTTACAATATCTCTTCCATCAAACAAAATACCTCCGCTTGAAGGCTCGAAAACATTCAGCAGGCACTTTAGAAACACGGTCTTTCCGGATCCGCTCTGCCCGATAACCAGATTTACCTTACCTGTATCAAATGTTGTGGAAATTCCTTTCAGAACTTCGACGCCATCAAAACTTTTTCTTAAATCTTTAACTTCTATCATCAGCTTAGCAACATTTGGGTTAGTAATAGATCCATTATAATGACAGAAACCATAGTCCATACGACAGCTTGTGTGCTGGCACGCCCAACTTCCAGAGATCCGCCTTTTACATTATATCCGAAATAAGCAGGAATGGTAGCTATCAGAAATGCAAAGACAGCTGTTTTCAGAAAAGCGTACCAGATAAAATAAGATGGCATATACATCTGGATACCTGTTATATAATCTGCTTTTGTCCAGTTTCCGGTTGCGATTCCGGCAATGTATCCGCCCCAGATTCCTACTACAATACTGATTGCAATGAGTAACGGATTAAATATCACACTCGCTACAATTTTTGGCAAAATGAGAAAATTGGGAGAATTGACGCCCATAATGTCCAAAGCATCTATCTGCTCTGTAACCCTCATTGTTCCAATGCTTGAAGCGATGTAAGAACCCACCTTTCCGGCAAGTATAACAGAAATAATGGTGGGAGAGAACTCCAGAATCAACACAACCTTGGTTGCATAACCAATAAAACTGTTAGGGATAGGAAAAGATGATGCGCTGAAGTTATTGAACATCTGAATAGCAACAACCGCCCCTACAAAAAAAGATGTAAATAATACCAATCCAAAGGAATTGACTCCGAGGTCATAAAATTCTCTTACCAACAGCTTGAGATATACATTTCTTTTCTGAGGCTTGTTCAGAACCTTTCCCAATAATAGAAAATATTCTCCTACAGATTCAAATAGTCGTTTTAACATAAAGCTAAATTAGGTTTTTTTTCTAATAATCAATGCGCTTTTTTATCGCCGGTAATAATCAGAAAAATGGTTTTGAAAATGATTACAATATCCATACTAAAACTCCAATTACGGACATAAAAAGAATCTGCAAGTATTCTTTTTTTCATCCCGATGTTCATATCGCCTTCGTCACCACGCAGTCCGCTTACCTGGGCAAGGCCTGTAATTCCAGGTTTTACCATACTTCTCAAACTGTATCTGCTGATCTTGGGCTTGTAAAAATCATCCACCAAAAGCATATGTGGCCGCGGTCCTACAACAGACATATTTCCTAATAAAACATTGATAAATTGTGGCATCTCATCCAGACTTGTTTTTCTGAGAAATTTGCCAATCCCGGTAATTCTTGAATCATTTTGATCGGTTGTTTTTTTAGATGACTGATCATTGATTTTCATCGTTCTGAATTTGAAGCACTTGAAAACCTCATCATGATATCCATATCGTTCCTGAATAAAAAAAGGAGAGCCTTTGGATCCATCCAATTTTATAAGTAATATAATAATCGGAAATAGCCAGGTGCAGATACAAATCAGCATTAATAAAGAAAAAACGATGTCGAAAAGCCGTTTAACAGAAAAATTAGTAAAAACATCTAACGGATATTTTGCCTGTGTAAGGACAGGAACAGTTCCGATATAATTGTATTCAAATTCAAAGAAATCATTCTGAACAGTATTTGGAACCAAGGAAACTTTCACTTTATTAAGTTCGGCCTGATGAAAAAGTTCTTCTTCGAAACTCTTTTCTAATGAATGTTCTGATGGGAGAAAAACGGTATGTATGCCATTGTCTTTCCAAAATTTCACTATATACTCCAGATCATTGATTCCGGGATAATCATATATTCTGTAACCGAAATCTTTTCTCTCGCTGATGATGTCCCGAAGAACATGGGTAGATGCAGTTTCTTCGATAAACATGACATTTCTATGATTTTTCCCAATACTCCGGATATATTTCAGAAGAAAAAATATCAGTGTTTTTACAGGAATTACAATTAATGCCAGAATAATTGCCAGATAGAAACGTTCCGTTTTCAGGAAATCATTATTGCTGACTTTTCCCAGCAGAAGCACCCCAATAAAAAAGAAAAAAACATGGATAATAATTCTCTCCAGATATATGGTATAGGTAATATTTCTAGGAATGTGATATAATCTTGTTCTTCCGCTTAGTAAAAGCCAGAAAAAACATAATAATAATACAGAAAGTATGTTTTGCTCAAGAGACTCCGAATCATATTTGATTTCAAAATTCCTTCGGTAATATGAAACGAAAACTGAAGCTACCAGAATCATATCTAGTAGGATCACGAAGGCTTTGAAATATCTGGAATATCGGAGTCGCTGCATAAACGTCCAAATTTAAGGAATATTTAGATACTTATGAGTCTGGATGGAAGACCGCCATTCCGGATGTTCTAAAATAAAATCTGTAATTTTCGGATACATCGCATCGCGTTTGCTCCATTCGCTTTGGAGATACAACACGCAGTTATCATTCGTTTTAGCCTGCTGCTCCTGAGCAAATTTGAAATCATTATTATTAAAAATAATCATTTTCAGCTCACTGGCAACTTTATAGATATCTTCCAAAGGAAGTCCTGTTTTCTTCGGCGAGAGAGTTATCCAGTCCAGATGACCGCTCATTGGATAGGCACCTGAAGTTTCTATATGAATGGTACAGCCTAATTCTTTTAACCGGGATGTAAGTATTTCCAGATTCCACATCAGTGGTTCGCCACCGGTCAAAACAATGGTTTTACAATATTTTGCGGCAGTTTCCGCTATTACTGTGGCATCCATCAATGGATGGAGTTTCGGATCCCAGCTTTCCTTCACATCGCACCAGTGGCAGCCAACGTCGCAGCCGCCTAAGCGGATGAAATAAGCCGCTTTCCCGGCGTGAAACCCTTCTCCCTGAATAGTGTAAAAATGCTCCATTACCGGGAGCATTTTACCTTCTTTTAATAGTAATTCTTCTTGTTCCTTAGTCATTATAAACCGAAGTTTTATAAGCGATAATGGTATTTTTCATCAGCATTGCGCGCGTCATTGGACCCACTCCGCCCGGAACCGGAGTGATCCAGCTTGCTTTTTCCGCACAGCTGTCAAAATCTACATCGCCTGCGAGATGATACCCTTTTTCCGAATCATCATCTACTCTGGTGATGCCGACATCCACGATAACAGCACCTTGCTTGATCATTTCCCCTTTCAGGAAATTCGGATCTCCTAGCGCAGTTATCACAATATCAGCTTGTTTTGTATATTCTTCTATATGTTCTGTGTATGAGTGCGTGAGCGTCACAGTAGAGTTTCCCGGGAAATCCTTTCTTCCCATCAGGATACTCATAGGCTTTCCTACAATTCTGCTTCTGCCGATGATCACACAATTCTTACTTTTGGTTTCGATGTTATATCGTTCCAATAATGTCAATATTCCAAATGGAGTCGCCGGTAAAAAAGTGTCCATTTCCAATGCCATTTTTCCGAAATTTTCCGGATGAAAACCATCCACATCTTTTCTTGGGTCGATTGCCATAATGATTTTTTCCTGGTCAATCTGTTTCGGCAAAGGCAGCTGCACGATAAAACCGTCTACATCTTTGGATTTATTCAGCTCGTCAATTTTTTCCAGCAGCTCTGCTTCGGATACTGTGCTTGGAAATTTAAGAAGCGTAGAGGAGAAACCCACCTCTTCGCAGTCTTTTACTTTGCTGTTCACATAGGCTTTGCTGGCACCGTTATTTCCTACCAGAATTGCTACCAGATGTGGCGCTCTTCTTTTGTTGGCCAGGATTTTTTCTACCTCTTCCTTGATTTCAGCTTTTACTTCTTTTGAGACTTTTAGGCCATCTAGAATTTTTGCCATTGTTCTTTCTTTTTACTTTTTAGATTTATTTTCAAAAAAATGAAATGTTCCTTTCCCAACACTTCATTTTTATATTTATCGATTTGATTTATAAAAATTAATCAATCCGTTTGTAGAGCTATCGTGGGTTTCAATATTTCCATCGGCTTCCAGCTCCGGAAGGATTTTTCCTGCCAAAACCTTTCCTAATTCTACTCCAAACTGGTCAAAACTGAAGATATTCCAGATCACGCCCTGTACAAAAATCTTATGCTCATACAAAGCAATTAATTGTCCTAATGAAAATGGTGTCAATTCCTTAAATAAGAAAGAATTGGTAGGCGTATTTCCTGAGAATATCTTATAATTTAATAGTTTTTCGATTTCTTCTTCCGTTTTGCCAGATGATTTGAGTTCATTGAAAACTTCATCTTCTGTTTTTCCGAAAGCTAAAGCTTCTGTCTGCGCAAAATAGTTTGCTAAAAGGATATCCTGATGCTCGCCTACGTCATTCGGAGATTTTGCATAAGCAATGAAATCCGCAGGAATCAACTCTGTTCCCTGATGGATTAGTTGATAAAAAGCGTGCTGACCGTTAGTTCCAGGTTCTCCCCAGATTATTGGTCCCGTTTCATACTCCACGAATTCGCCGTTCCTGTCCACAGATTTTCCGTTACTTTCCATATCACCTTGCTGCAAATAGGCCGCAAAACGGTCAAGATATTGTGAGTATGGCAAAATCGCATAGGTTCCGGCTGCATAAAAGTTCCTGTACCATATTCCCAAAAGCCCCATCAGCACAGGAATATTCTCTTTAAAATCTTTGGTCTGGAAATGGACATCTGTCTCATAGGCACCTCTAAGTAGTTGCTCAAAATTTTCATAGCCAACGGATAGAACAATGCTCAATCCAATCGCGCTCCAAAGCGAATAACGGCCGCCAACCCAATCCCAGAACTCGAAAATGTTTTCTTCCGCAATTCCGAATTTTTTTACAGCTTCAATATTCGTTGATAATGCAACAAAATGTTTGGCGACATCCTCATTCTTAGCACCAGACTTCAGAAACCATTCTTTTGCTGAGTTGGCATTGGTCATAGTTTCCTGTGTGGTAAATGTTTTGGAGGCAATAATGAACAAAGTGGTTTCAGGGTTCAGGTTCTTCACAACCTCGGCCATATGATTGCCATCTACGTTGGATACAAAATGAACATTAAGCCTTGTTTTAAAATGTTTTAATGCAGAACAAACCATCACCGGACCAAGATCTGACCCTCCGATTCCCACATTGACCACATCTGTGATTTCTTTACCTGTAAAACCTTTGTGAGAACCTGAAATAACGGATTCGGAAAACGATTTCATATGTTCCAAAACTTTCTTCACGGCAGGTTTTACATTATCTCCGTCAACTAAAATTTGTTTATCGGAAAAATCTCTGAGTGCAGTATGCAGTACAGCTCTTCCTTCAGTTTCATTGATTTTATCACCGGAAAACATTTTTTCAATTGCTTCTTTAAGCTTAACTTCTTCAGCAAGGTCAAGAAGTAGATCCAGAGTTTTGGAATCGATAAGGTTTTTTGAAAAATCAAAAAGATAGGAATCGGTTTTTACCGAAAATTCATTGAAACGGTTTGGATTATACTGGAAAAGTGACCGTAGCTCAAAATCGTGGTTTGCAAAGTGCTGATCCAGGGCTTTCCATGCTTTCGTCTGTATCGGATTTATTTTTGGTAACATTCTTTTAGATATTTATATTAGAAGTAGTCAGATCTTTTTATCTGACCTGCAAATTTAAGAAAAAATATAGCAGCAGTTTCCATCTTGTTTTTCGAGGATATTTTATTCTCGCCGATACGAATGATTAAACAAAAAGGACAATCATAATTTTATTGGATAATTTTCTTGTTTTGGAAAACAATTTGATAATATTGCTTAGAAAATTTAAAATCAGAACCAATGAGAACAACATTCCTGCTACTAAGCCTACCTGTGCTAAGCCTTCTATTTTCCTGCAAAAAAGATCAGGATAGCAAAATGATGAAAGAATCCTATTCATCGGAAACAACAACAGTAGATGACAACGGAAAAAAAGACAGTATGACCACCACTTCTATGGAAAAAGAAATAGATGGCAATAAAACTGGTTCGTATTCCTATCCTTACAAAGCGTCTGATGGTAGCCGTGCCAAGGCGACATTTATGAATAACGGACGTTCTAAAACCATTTTGATTGAAGCCAATAACAGAAAATTTGAGCTGGACTTTAAAAATAAAACGCCGGATGGTGAACTTTATGAAAGAAGCGGCATTTCTGCAGAATCAAAAAAAGATTCTCTGATTATCAGTCAGGATAACAATGAGATAGCTCTGGTAAAGGTGAAGATAAATTAAAAACACAAGGGGATTTGAAACTGTTTAAATCCCTTTTTTTCCTTCCAGAAGCATTTCTATCATTTTGATTTTCCTACGTTCACGCGTTTCTTCTTTTTTGGCTTCTTCTATCCAGCGGATGTATTCTTTTTTGTGCGTGTAAGACATTGAATCATAAAGTTCTTTCGCTTTTGGATTTTGATTCAGTGATTCCTGCACATCTTCGGGCACGATGACGATTCGTTCTTCCTGATCTTCCCAAAGCTTGACATCGACGATATCTCCAAATGTTTTCCCCAATTCTTTTCTGATCGCCTGAGTTAATCCCAATCTGTGACAGCCACCGCCCATATTCGCAAGGCTGCTTCTGTATTCTACCTTATCATCAAGCAGAACTCTGACCTTTACCTGTCCTTTCTTGCGAAATACTTCAATTGTGTCAAATGGAAAATTGACAAAGGCAGCATTGATATCCTGATGCTGCTGGATTTCTGCGGAGAAGGTAATTGGTTGTTGCATATTCAAAAATAAAAAAAATCCCAACAGTTGAGTCGGGATTTTCATTATATAAAAATAATATTTCCTTAAATCTTTGAAAGCAAAGTTCTAAAATTCACTTTCTCATCAATAATCCGTCTCAGTTCAGAAACAGGAACTCTTTCCTGCTCCATTGTATCTCTGTATCGAAGGGTTACGGTGTTGTCATTCAAAGAATCGTGGTCCACAGTGATGCAGAAAGGTGTTCCAATTGCGTCCTGTCTTCTGTAACGTTTTCCGATGCTGTCTTTCTCTTCAAAAATCACATTGAAATCAAACTTCAGATCATTGAAAATCTTATCTGCAAATTCTGGCAATCCATCTTTCTTAACTAACGGAAGAATTGCCGCTTTTACTGGCGCCAAAGCTGGTGGTAAGCTCAAAACTGTTCTTTCGGAACCATCTTCCAAAACTTCATCTTTCAGACAATGTGAGAAAATAGCCAAAAACAATCTGTCCAGACCAACCGAAGTTTCTACAACATAAGGCACATAATTTTCATTTCTTTCCGGGTCAAAATACTGGATTTTTCAGCCAGAGAATTTCTCGTGAGCCGAAAGGTCAAAATCCGTTCTGGAGTGGATGCCTTCCAATTCTTTGAAACCAAAAGGGAAATTAAACTCGATATCAGCCGCAGCATTTGCATAATGTGCCAATTTTTCGTGGTCGTGAAAACGGTAGTTTTCTGCGCCCAAACCAAGAGCCAAATGCCAGTTAAGACGTGTTTTTTTCCAGTTTTCATAGAATTCCAGCTCAGTTCCCGGCGGAACAAAATATTGCATTTCCATCTGTTCAAATTCTCTCATTCTGAAAATAAATTGTCTCGCAACAATCTCATTTCTAAAAGCTTTACCGATCTGAGCAATCCCAAAAGGCAGTTTATGTCTGGAAGTTTTCTGAACATTAAGATAATTCACAAAAATACCCTGAGCGGTTTCCGGTCTCAGATATAAATCCGTTGCAGAATCTGCAGAAGCGCCCAATTTCGTCCCGAACATCAGGTTGAACTGTCTCACTTCCGTCCAGTTCTTAGAGCCTGTGTCAGGATCAGCAATTTCCAATTCTTCAATCAGAGCTTTTACATCCGCAAGGTCTTCTTTTTCAAGAGATTTTGCCAGCCTGGAAAGAATTGCGGCTCTTTTTTCTCGGTATTCCAGGATTTTTGGATTGGTAGCCTCAAACTGAGCTTTGTTAAAAGCATCACCAAAACGCTTGGCGGCTTTTTCTATTTCTTTATTTTCCTTGTCTTCGATTTTGGCGCAATAATCCTCCACCAAAACATCCGCACGGAAACGTTTTTTAGAATCTTTGTTGTCAATCAACGGGTCATTGAAAGCATCTACGTGTCCGGAAGCTTTCCAGATGGTAGGATGCATAAAAATGGCAGAATCAATCCCAACGATATTTTCGTTCAGCTGAACCATCGCTTTCCACCAGTATTGTTTGATGTTATTTT
>JAEXJU010000362.1 GCA_023448955.1 Bacteroidota bacterium | reverse complement strand
GTTCTTTGGTTTGAGTGGCTTCAGTTGCCACGCCGTGATAAATTTCGGAAAGATTAATTAAACTTCCTCCAAAAGCTTCTGCAATGGCTTGTTGCCCCAGACAAACTCCGAAAATGGATTTCGTTGGCGCATATTTTTTAATCACATCTAACAAAATTCCAGCTTCTTTCGGAATTCCCGGACCAGGAGAAAGAATGATTTTATCGTATTTTTCAATGTCTTCCAACGGAATCTTGTCGTTTCTATAAACATCTACTTTTTCGTCAACAATCTGCTCTATGATTTGAACGAGATTGTATGTAAAACTGTCGTAATTGTCAAACACCAAAATTTTGGTTGATGGTTGATGGCTGATGGCTGATGGCTTTATATCTGTCATTTTATTTTTTTCTATAATAATTTATAAATCCATTTAATAATTTTTTGCAAATTATTATTTGATTAAGGATTGTTTCAAGTTCTTCTACACTTAAATAATTTTGGTCTGCTGATAAATAAAATTGCGTTTCAAGTTCATAAAGTGAACCTCTCGCAATAAATAAAAAATGTATTGTATCTTTTGAAGTGTTTCTTCCGCAACCTTCTGCAATATTAGATGGAACAGAAACGGCACATCTTCTAATTTGATTTGTTAATCCAAAAATTTCCTCTTTTGGATAATTTTTAGTTGAATCATAAACAAGCTTAGTAAGTTTTCTTGCTTCAATCCAAACTTCAAGATTTATATATTCCATATTTTGTGTTTTTATTAGTTATTCTATCAACTGTCAACTATCAACCATCAACCAATTCTCTCCGCTTTAATGATTGCTTTTTTCAATGCACCTAATTTGTTATTAACTTCCTGAAGTTCGCTTTCTGCGACAGATTTTGCGGTGATTCCTGCTCCGGCCTGGTAGAATAAAGTGTTGTTTTTACTCAGGAAAGTCCGAATCATAATTGCCTGATTGCAACTGCCGTCAAAGCCGACAAAGCCGATACAACCTGCGTAATAACTTCTGGAAGTTTTCTCGTGTTCGTCAATTAATTGCATTGCGCGGTATTTTGGAGCGCCACTCAAAGTGCCTTGTGGGAAAGTGGTTGCAATCATTTCGTATGGATTTTGGTCTTCCTTAACATCGGTTACGACTTCGGAAACCATATGAATCACGTGAGAAAAGAAATGAATTTCCTTCAGTTTGGAAACCGTTGTATTTTTCCCGTGAATGCTCAAATCGTTTCTTGCCAAATCTACCAACATCGTGTGTTCCGCATTCTCTTTCGGATCTTTTTTGAGTTCTTCCGCAGATTCCAAATCTTTTTCGATGTTTCCGGTTCGTCTGAAAGTGCCTGCAATCGGATGAATGATTGCTTTTCCGTTTTTGATAATCAACTGACTTTCCGGGCTGGAACCCATCAACTTATAATCACCATAATCGAAGAAAAATAAATAAGGCGAAGGATTGATATTCCGCAAAGCACGATAAACATTGAACTCGTCGCCTTGAAATTTCTGCTCGAATCTTCTGCTGAGAACCAATTGGAAAACATCTCCACGGAAACAATGTTTCTTCGCAAATTCCACCGATTTCAAAAACTCTTCATCTTTTAAATTCGAAGTTTCCTCTGAGGTTAATTCAAATGGAAAAACCGGCGCATTCTTTTGGTTGATGATATTTTCCAGCGTCGATAATTCGGATTTCAAACCATTGATTTTATTCTCAATCAAAAACATCTCATCATTGTGATGATTGATGGCAATCACGTATTGATACAATCTGTAACGCATCAACGGAATTTTATTGTCTTCAGACTGTTCCTTGAATTTGATATTCTCAAAAAATGGAATCGCATCATAACTTGTGTATCCAAAAAATCCCTGAGCCTGTTTTCCAATCTCGTGATTTGGTTTTTCGCATTGGAAACAGTTGGAGAATTCCTGCATCAAATCTGATAATTTTTCATTTTTCAGATTAATTCTTGTAGGATTTTCGAGAGGGAACTTAAGCTCAGCTTCATCATAATTTCTGATTTCGATTCCGGCAATCGCATTAACGCAAATAAAAGAAAACGAATTTTCAGAGTTTTGATTTCCTGCACTTTCCAAAAGAATTGTATCACGAAACTGGTCGCGAAGACGAAGATAAATTCCGATTGGTGTGTAAAGGTCTGCTAAACGGGATTTAACAGAAGTTTTTATATTGATTATGTTTTCCAAGTTCATTTTAAATAATTTTCAATTTTTATTAAAGCTTGTCAAAGTCATTAACAAAAAAAAGACTTCAACAAAATTTGTCAAAGTCTTATTATGATTGAGTTATAGTTAGTTCACAATTTTAGAACACCGATAATCCTTTCAGACCCGACAAAGAGTTTGAAAGCCACCACCAGTTTTTGTTGTTCATAAGTTTCATCGGGACAAATTTAGAAATGATTTTTAATTCTGCAACTATTTTTCTCAACTTATTTTATAACTTTTTGAGAAGTCGTTGATTTGTTGGTTTCAATCTTAACTAAATAAGAACCTTTTGGATAATTTTTAAAGTCAACCATAGTCGCATTTCCTTTGATTGTTTTAAGCAATTTTCCGTCTAAAGAATAAACCTGAACCGACTTAATAGTTTCATCAGTCTTGATATTCAACTGGCCAACCACAGGATTTGGATAAACTTTGATATTCGTTTTGTTAACATCATTCACAGCCAAATTGCTTTTTGAGAAACTGATATTATCCAATCTCAAAGCTGTAGTTGTTGTTACTTTAGGCGTCGTGTTTCCGAAACCGATGTAATAAACCTGGTCAGCCGTCGCAGTGTAATTCACGGAATATTCTGTGTAAGCTTGCTGAGAAACGGTCTGCGTTTTTAGGGTTTCAATGATGTTGTTTTTGTCTGGAGCGCTTGCTACAGCGACTTTCAGAGTCACCGGGTCAGCAGATGTATTTCCGATGGAAGTGTAATATTTTACAGTAACTGTTTCGCCGTTTATCAGGTAAATAGGATAGGAGAATAACCAGTCGTTTTTTCCAGCGTTGGAAGTGCTAGTGTTGTTATAAGCGTAACCGCTTCCGTTTTGTGCGACTTCACTGTTGTCTCCCATTAACCAGGTTGTAGAGGCCCAACCGTCAGAATCATATTCACCATAGTTTTCAATTGTTTTTTCAAAATCATAGGAATAAGGCAATTCTGTCGGCGTCCAAACGGATTTTGGTCCGGCCCAGCCGGAACCGTAATCAGCGTTTTTCAGGAAGAATTGGTATCTTTTTCCGGCCTGTAGATTATCGAAACTTTTAGTAGTAGCAGAAGTAATTCCTTTTGAAGAAACAGATGTGTCAAAAGTCGTTAATCCAGTATCATAATTGTTAATTCCGCTTGTTGCAGACCAATCGATGGTTACAGAAGTTGGCTTAAGATTGGAGACTGAAAACCCGTCTAATGAAGGCAATACGCAGTTAGCAGATTGGCTGATATATAAATCATCCAAAGCCAGATACGTTCCGCTGTTGGTATTATTGACGAAAGCCAGATAAACTGTTTTTCCTTTATAATTTGAAAGGTCTAATGTATGGCTGGCATAATCGAAAGGCTGCTCATTGTCAATCTGAGTCAAGGTTGTGAACGATGCCATATCGTCATTCGTTTCCGAAATTTTGACTGCATAAGAATCTGTATAATCAAAATCATAGGATTTCCCTTTCCAGTAAAGCGTTGGAGTTCCGGTATTTGGAATTGTAATTCCTGGTGTAATCAGCCAATCGTTGGACTGACCTTCCGGGCTGTAATAAGAGGTGCTGAAAGCTATTTTGTTATCATAACCATCATAAAACTGAATCCAGGCTTTGTCGTTAAAATCCTGAACCTGTGCCCATTCCGGAACTGTTAGTCCGTCGGCATTGATTGTTTTGAACTGAGATAAAGGTGTCCCGTTATTGTTTTCGAAACCGGCACTGAAGATTTGTGCATTAAGGTTCAGAATTGCTGCCAAACCTAAAACTGTGTAAATTTTCTTTTTCACTTTTTATTTTGTTACGTTATTAAAACGTGCGAATTTCGGAATCTTTTTTACATATTATCTGATGTTAGGTCTTTATTTTTCCACAGTAATGCAACTTTTATTACAGAAAAGGTTTCATTTCGTCTTCGATATTTTTTCTCAGGTCTTTCAGTTTGATGGCATATTGTTCCATTTGGATTTCCTTTTCGGTGACCGGAATCCATTTCGGAACCTCCACGGATTTTCCGTTTTCATCCACAGCCACAAAAACAATGATACAATGCGTTCGCTTTTCAAACTTTTTCTCTTTGATATTCCTCGAAAATACATCAATCGAAATATGCATACTAGAGTTTCCCGTGAAAATCACTTTGGATTCCAGCTTCACGATTTCCCCGATTTTAATAGGTTTATAAAATCTTATTCCGCCGACATAAACCGTGACACAATAAGTTCCTGACCAGTTGCTTGCGCAGGCGTATCCGACCTGGTCTATCCACTTCATCACGCTTCCACCGTGCACATTGCCTCCAAAATTAACGTCTGTAGGTTCAGAAATAAACTGAAACGTTACCGGTTTGTTTTCCATTCTATTCTTATTATGTATCAAAAATAGGGAAGAATCTTGAGATTTGACAGAAATTGTTGGAAATTGCCGCTCCTACGGAGCTCAATATATTGATGGGAATTTATTCTACAAATATTCCGCTCCTACGGAGCTCTGCAAAAACTGCTGCATAACTTGATAATTCGTAATCTTCAATCACAGCAATGATGGAACTGCGTAACCGATTGCAGCGGTAATTATATATCAAAAATAGTGAAGAATATTGAGATTTGATAGAAACTGTTGGAAAGTGCCGCTCCTACGGAGCTCAATATATTTATGGGAATTTATTCTAAAAGTATTCCGCTCCTGCGGAGCTCTGCAAAAACTCCTGCGGAACTTGATAATTTTTAATCAACAATCACAGCATAATGTTGGCAATGCGTGAGCGATTGCAGCGGTTATCCTTTTGCTTTTCTGCTATGGCTTAGGATTGGAAAAGCAAAAGATATTAGCGGAAAGCGCGACCCGCTTGTCCCGAAATTTTCGGGACAAAGGGACACGCCCAAATTATTTCCGTAAATTTGAGATGTAAAACCGAATATCTGAATAATGAAAAAAGTATTCTACCTCAAAACCTGCGGCACCAACAAGAAAATAATGACACCTCTTGACCTTTCCGACTGGGAATTGAGAGAAATAAAATCCCAGCCCGTAACCGAAGTAGAGCTTGAAGAGATGTACAAAAAAACAAAATCTTATGAAGCTCTTTTCAGCAAAAAATCAACGCAAATCAAGGAAAGAGGAATTGATGTGAGTTCTTTGAAAGAAAAGGATTTTAAGAAACTGATTCTAGACCATTACAGTTTTTTGAAACGCCCGGTTTTTGTGACAGATAAAGAGGTTTTCGCAGGAAATGATAAAAAGAATCTTGAAAACCTGAATGCATTTTTCGAGAAGTAATAATTTCTCGCAGATTTAGCTGATTAGGCTGATTTTATTATCTGCTAAATCGGCATAATCAGCGAGAGTTTTAATGTTTAATATTTGATGAAACGTTCCGGAACTGCAGATTTGCCATTGCATTACGGTCAGGTTCCGCCCTGGCTTTATGAGCGTATGTCCAGACTTGGATTGGCGATTGTGGAAGTTATTCTGGCGGATTACGGAAAAGACGAAGTATTGCGACGATTGGCTGACCCGTTTTGGTTTCAAAGTTTTGGAGCAGTGATGGGAATGGACTGGCATTCTTCGGGAATTACAACGTCTGTGATGGGCGCATTAAAACGAGCCATTAATCCTAATTCCAAATCTCTTGGAATCTACATCGCCGGCGGAAAGGGAAAATTCTCTAAAGATGCACCGAATGAATTGCTGAAAATTGCAGATTCGACAGGGTTGAATGGCGATGAATTGGTGCGTTGCAGTAAGCTGTCTGCGAAAGTTGATAACACGGCGATTCAGGATGGTTACCAGCTTTATCTGCATAATTTTATTTTGTCTGACCAAGGCAATTGGGCGGTTGTCCAGCAAGGGATGCACAATTCCGACGGAACAGCGAGGCGTTACCATTGGCTGTCCGAAAATGTGACTTCTTTTGTGAATGAGCCTCACACGGGAATCTCAGGCGTTAATCGTGGGAGTATTCTCAATCTTACATCTTCCGAAGCGGAACAAAACCGAAACGGCATCATTGACATTACCAAAACCGATTCCGAGAAATGGATGCAGGATTTCCAGCGGTTGATTTTGCCGGCTCATCACGAGGTTTTGGCCAGTGATGTCGATATGAAAAAGTTGGGCAATATTCTTTGGCTGGCTAGAGAAAATGAACCTGAGAATTTTGAAGATTTGCTGATGCTAAAAGGCGTTGGTCCGCGAACAATGCAGTCTTTGGCTTTGGTGAGTGAAGTGATTCACGGGGCGCCTTCCAGATTTACAGACCCTGCGCGTTTTTCTTTTGCACACGGCGGAAAAGATGGTCATCCGTTTCCTGTTCCGACTAAAACTTATGACGAAACGATTTCTATCCTGCGAACCGGCATTGAGAAAGCTAAGTTGGGGAACACGGATAAGAATCTTGCGATTAAAAAATTACACGAAATTGCTGTGAGAACTGAAGAGAATTTTACACCCGATTTTAATCTTGAGAAAGTGATAGAAGAAGAGCGACAAAACTCCTGGCGATTTGGTGGGAAAACAGTTTTTGGCGATGCAAAGCCGCCGAAAGGGAATGGTGGGATTCAGTTGAGTTTGTTTTAAGAATAGTTTTATTAAATTTGATAAAAAATATTATGGCAACAAATAAACCAAAAGATAACAGTAGAATAGGGGCGGTTAAAAACCGGTCACAAACTTTTAACCCTAAAACAGGACTTTGGGTAAAAAGAGATTCTGCAACTGGACTATTTATAGATAATAAAGTCTCAGGTGGCAAATTCAAAGGTGTAAGACAGGAAAGCTTAAAGAAAATTTCTACAACACTTAACAAGTTAGCAAGGTATGATAGAGGAGAACAATAGTTATAAATATCTGTTAATCGAAGATTATGAAACTATTGTAAATCAATTAATAGAAGCTAAACAAGAGTTTTCCGAAGATATTCCGCCATTCCACACAAGATATGAAGGTAAACTGGAAAGTATAATAGCGCAGGTACAAGCAGAATATTTTGGAGAAGAACTTTATAAAACACTTGAGGAAAAGGCAAGTATACTTTTTTATTTAATTACCAAAAATCATCCTTTACTGAATGGCAATAAACGAGTAGCCGTAATGGCATATTTTGTTTTTCTTGCAATGAATTCTGAAGAGTTGTATTTTGATGAGGAAACAATTCAGAATGAGCTCTATGAAATAGCAACAATAACGGCAGCAAGCTTTCCCGATGAGAAAGATGAAGTTTTAGAAATGCTGAATGTTAAAACACATCAATACTTACATTTCAAATAATTTTTTCAAACTTTAGTAAGTAGCGACAAAACTCCTGGCGATTTGGTGGGAAAACTGTTTTTGGAGATGCCAAACCTCCGAAAGGGAATGATGGGATTCAGTTGAGTTTGTTTTAAAGATTAATATTTCATAAGTTAGTAAGAAATTTGTAAACAAGTTTTTGTCATACAATATGGATAATTATTTAGGTTATAGAAAAAGGACTAAAGAAGAAATTGAATTTCTATGGAAAAATGCAGTTTTTACATTTGATACTAACTCATTATTAAATCTATATCGATATTCTCCTACTTCTAGAAAAGATATTTTTGAAATTATAAATAAGATTTCAACGAGAATATTTTTAACTAACCAAGTCACTTTTGAGTTTAACAAAAATAGGTATGAAAATATAAATAACCTTATCAAGAATCATAATGATTTTGTAGCGACTTTGGAGAAGATTAACAATGAAATTATTTCAAAAAGTTCATCACCATTATTAAGCAAAACTTTATCAGTTAAATTTGAAACCTTGCTTCAGCAAATTAAATTTGAAATTCAATCTAAATCAAACAATTTTTTAAGTTTATTTAATGATGACCCCATATATAACGAGCTAAAAGAAATATTTAAGGATAAAATTTTGGAAGAATTTGATGAAACGCAAATGTCAAAAATCCTTAAAGATGGTGAGACAAGATATTCACAAAAGATTCCCCCTGGATATTCTGATGGAAATAAACAAGAAAATAAATTTGGAGATTTAATCATATGGAAAGAAATTATAAATTTTGCCAAAAATGCAAATAAGCCAATAATATTCATTAGTGATGATAGAAAGGATGATTGGATATGGAAGCTAAAAGACGGAAAAATAATAGGTCCACGCCCAGAGTTAATTCAAGAATTTTATAAAGAAACTAACCAACTTTTTCATATTTATAAAAGTGAAAATTTTATAAAATATGGGTCTGAATTCTTAAACGAACAATTAGATGCAGGTACAATTGAAGAAGTAACAAAAATAAGTAAGGAAATTAGATTATCTGAATTTCAAGATTTTCTTGCAACGCTTAGTGATGATGAAATTAATGAAAGGCTAAAAATTTTATCTCCAAGAGAAGCAGATTTTTTACGACTGAATTTGGGTCTTGGAGGTAAACATAGATTAAATGCAAAAGAAATTTCGGAAACGTTCGATATTGATTTGAGTACGGCACTATCTATAAAAAGTAATGCTTTAAGAAAATTAAAAAGTGCTGAATTAGGAAAGTAAAACCTAGCGTCAATTCAATAAAAAATCCCATTTCAAAGTTTGAATTAGGATTTTTTATTATATCAAATTGATTATTTAATAAGAACCTTTCTCAATAAAATGAGAGGCAATTTTTTCTGTCAGTGAAATGATCATTATGTCAATGAAAAATAATAGAATGCCACACACGAGCTAGTATGACATCCTGTATCGTCCGATACTGAAACCCACACACGGGCGTGTGTGACAACCTGTATCGCCCGATACTGACATGCTGATATTTAAATAACCCGCCTCAGAAAACTCTAAAGCGGGTTTATTTATAATTAAATTGACAAATTAATAAGAACCTTTCTCAATAAAATGAGCGGCAACTTTTTCTGTTAATGCAATTGGATTTGGTGTGTTCACATATTTTGTGAAACGTCTTAGTCCGGCTAACATCATTCTTTGCTCGTCGCCTTCGGAGAAAGAAACAATACCTTCTTTAGCGTTGGTTGTGATGATTTCAACTGCTTTGTAAAGGTTTAGTCTTGCCATTGCTGCTTCTACAGAATCTGTTGAGAAATGTTTCTCGGCTCTCAGGATGGCGGATTCTGCCATATAGATTTGGTTCAGGATTTCGGAAGCGTTGAGTAGCAAATGCTGTTGTTTCTCGATGTCCATCATATATTTTTGAAGCGCAGAACCGGAAACCATCAGGAATACTTTCTTCAAATTCTTAATCACTTCTTTTTCCTCAGACATATATTCCGAATAATCCGGAATGTCAAAAGACGGAATGCTCATCAATTCTTTAGCAACGTTTTTCGCAGGCGTTAACAAATCGATCTTGCCTTGCATCGCACGTTTGATTAACATCCCAACAGCCAGAAGTCGGTTGATTTCGTTGGTTCCTTCGTAGATTCTGGAAATTCTGGAATCTCTCCAGGCCGCTTCCATTGGTGTATCTTCGGAGAAGCCCATTCCACCATAGATTTGGATACCTTCATCGGCTGTATGCTGTGCTAAATCTGATACGAAAACCTTCAGGATAGAACATTCTACAGCAAATTCTTCCACACCTTTCAGTTCCGCTTCTTCGTGGTTCATTCCGCCAGCAACCAATTCTTCGATTTTGTCTTCCACATTTTTTGCAGCTCGGTAAGAACC
>JAEXJU010000034.1 GCA_023448955.1 Bacteroidota bacterium | reverse complement strand
TCCCAAGAGAATATGTTCTGAATGCATCTTTTTTTCTTGCGAGCAGATTGACGACTTCTAAAACTTCATCAATTCTCTTTTCAGAAACACTTTTTATTTCCGCAACAATCTGCAGGTTTTTCTCTGCGCTGAGATAAGGGTAGAAATTCGGCTGCTCTATGATAGCACCTATTTTTTTAAGCGTGTCCGTATCCGTTCCTTCTTTCCCGAACCATTTCCAGCTGCCGGAAGTAGGATTGATGGTGGAAAGCAGCATCCCGAAAGTGGTAGATTTTCCACTTCCGTTTGGCCCCAGCAATCCATAGACATTCCCTTTTTCTACGTCGAAAGAAATGTTATTGACCGCAATATGTTTAAATTTTTTGGTAAGGTTTTTTACTTCCAGTATTTTCTCCATATTAATATTTTATATAAAAGTCTTTACTTTGACTTATTTGTTACTTCTAATAGTATAGTTTTTATTTGAATTGATAAATTTTTCAAAAGAATAAGCTTTTTCACAACTTTCCGTAATAATTGATAGCTGAGAATAACTTTTAAACAATACATTCAGGATTTTGAGTCAGGCATTTTAGATTTTATTTCGCTAAATGAAAACTGGCTGTTTCAAATTTTTTCAGATTAACATATTGATGAATACATATTTTGAATAAAAAAAGCCTGAAAAACTCAGACTTTCAATTTATAGACAGAAATTTAATTTAACTATCTTTTATTATCAACATTATCTATTTGTTTGGAAACAGCCATCGCTGCTACCAGATCATTAAGCATTGTGCTGGCTGCAGTTGGTGTATTTGGCAGTAAAACCAGATTAGATCTGTTGTTTGCACCAATGGACTGAAGCGTATCATAATGCTGTGTCACAACAATCAATGCAGATGCTTCGTGTGGTTCGATCTGCACGCTATTCAGCATTTTTACAGATTCTTCTAGGCCTTTTGCAATCTCTCTTCTTTGATCTGCAATACCTTGCCCCTGGAGTTTTTTGGATTCAGCTTCTGCCTTTGCCACAGCTACAATTCTGATTCTCTGCGCTTCTGACTCATACTCTGCAGCCGTTTTTTCGCGTTCAGCCGCATTAATCCTGTTCATAGCATGTTTTACCTGTTCATCCGGATCGATGTCTGTTACCAATGCTTTGATAATATCATAACCGTAACTGTTCATAGCCTCCTGAAGCTCTCCTTTTACAGCAACTGCGATATCGTCTTTTCTTACGAACACATCATCCAGTTTCAACTTCGGAACCTCTGCTCTTACGACATCAAACACAAAAGAAGTGATCTGAGATTCCGGATTTTCCAGTCTGTAGTAAGCATCGCCAACCTGAGTTCTGATGACCTGATACTGAACAGAAACCTTCATCTTAATAAAAACATTGTCAAGCGTTTTGGTATCGATCATCACATCCAACTGTTGAATTCTAAGATTCATTCTTTTAGAAATCTGATCAATAAACGGAATCTTGAGATGAAGACCTGCATGTCTTACGGAATGGAGTTTTCCCAGCCGCTCTACAATAGCTGCAGTTTCCTGTTTTACTGTAAAAAAAGAAGCAAATAAAGTAATCAGTCCAAAAAAGACGATAATCCAAATAAAAATCATATTAGTTATTTTTTCTAAAGATAACCAATTAAAATATCAATCGCAAAAAGCGGCTTAATTTATCCTGATAAAAAATAATTTGCTGAGTTTTTAATATAAACTATAGAATTGATAATTATATTTAAAAAAATAGCAACCAAAAATTTTTATCAATAAAGATTTTCTAAATTTGTTAGCAAAATAAATCTAAATATGAAGAAAAAACTACTTTTTGTTCTTAGATTTTCTGTCTACTTGAATCTAATCAGCCTGCTTTTTATTTTTTGAATTCTCTTCATCCGTCTTAATATTTTTTCTACCAGAATTGATGAGGCTTTGGTTTATAATATATTCCAACTGTCCGTTGACGCTTCTGAACTCATCGGCAGCCCATTTTTCTAAAAGTTTATACATCTCATCATCCAGTCTCAAAACAAAACTCTTCTTCATTGCAATGGTTTATGGTTAATTGTAAAGTGTTCCGGTATTCAGAATGGGCTGAGCGGCTTTTTCACCACATAAAACAACCATCAGATTGCTTACCATTGCAGCTTTTCTTTCATCATCCAACTCTACAATATTGTCCGCTGATAATTTTTTCAACGCCATATCTACCATTCCAACAGCACCTTCCACAATTTTTGCCCTTGCTGCAACAATCGCTGTCGCCTGCTGTCTTTGCAACATTGCTCCTGCTATTTCAGATGCATATGCCAAATGACTGATTCTTGCTTCCTGCACAACAATTCCCGCTGTTGCCAGACGGTCCGTCAGTTCTTTTTCCAGAATATGATTCACATTATCTCCGCCGTCGCGCAAAGTAATTTCTGCATTTTCATCTTCCAGATTATCATAAGGGAAACTTACTGCCAAATGTCTTACAGCAGCCTCACTTTGGATCCGGACATATTCCATATAGCGTTCCACATCAAAAGCCGCTTTGTAGGTATCTCCTACTTTCCAGACTATTACAGCACCGATTTCTATTGGATTGCCCATCTTGTCATTTACTTTAAGAGTCTGTCCTTGTAAATTTTCCGAACGGAGGCTCATTCTTTGTGTAGAATATAATGGGTTGATGAAAAACAGTCCGTTAGCTTTTACCGTTCCAACATACTTTCCAAAGAAACTAAGCACTCTGGAATGGTTTGGCTGAATAATCATCAAACCCTTCAGAAAAAAAATGAACGCTATAAAAGAAATAAATGCAAAAACCATAGATGCCGGACTGTTATTGCTGGCTCCGAAAATAAAAAGTGAAACACTTACTCCTAAAAGAATAAGACTAAAAACTAATGCAAGATAGCCTGATAGTGGGTTTAAAACTTTTTCCATAGTATTTAAATTGATATTAATTTGATATCATAAAGTTACAACATATTTTTATACGATTCATAAAAAAACCGAACTATTTAAAAGTTCGGTTATAATTTATATTCCAGTCGGATTATGGTTCAATTTGAGTCCGTTTTTCATTTTTGTCATTCAGATTTCTGTATTTGAACCAGGCAGCCAAAGATAGCACAAACATATATGCAAGACTCACATAAACCCAGGTTGGCAAAGGAATCGGGTCTCCTTTCGCATAAGAATGCAAACCGGACAAATAATAATTAACTCCGAAGTAAGTCATCACCATAGAGCAAAAAGCAAACATAGTCACCACATGGAAAGTATATCTGCCTCTCAATCCCGGTACGAGTCTCATATGAATGACAAATGCATAAATCATAATTGAAATAAATGCCCAGGTCTCTTTTGGATCCCAGCTCCAGTAACGTCCCCAGGATTCATTGGCCCAAATTCCACCTAAGAAGTTTCCGATAGTCAAAGCCAACAATCCAATGTTTAAAGACATTTCACTAACGATGGCCAATTCTTTTAACGTCGTGTCATTATGTTTTTTGAATGTTACTTTATTTGAAATCACATAAAAAATCAAGGAAATCATCGCAATGAGCATTGACAAAGAAAAGAATCCGTAGCTGGAAACGATAATCGCTACGTGCACCACAAGCCAATACGATTTTAGAACAGGAACCAATGGTGTAATCTGCGGATCAAGTGCAGATCCGCCGTGTGCAAATCCCATCATAATAACGGCCACTAAAAAACCTGCTGCCGGAATCAGAGCATTTGAATTTCTATATAATGCATAACCAGCCGTAATTCCAACCCAAGAGATAAAAACAATGGCTTCGTAACCGTTACTCCAAGGTGCGTGTCCGGAAATATACCATCTGGAAATAAGTCCCAGGAAATGAAGAATATAACCAACTGCGCCAATATATATAATTGCTTTAATAACCCTGTTAAGTATTTTACCTGGTCTGAATAGCTCCGCAAAACCTAAAACCAAAAGCAAACCTCCGATGATGGTGTAGAAAATCAGCAATTTGAAGTTGATATCCATAATGTTCATCAAAACTTCAAGTTTGACTTTGCTTTCCGAAGGCACTACATTTTTACCCCATTTTTGCTGATACTCTTCTACTTTTTTCAGCTCTGCATCGGCTTTTGCCCAACTTCCGCCTTGTGTGGCCAAAAGAACGCTTGACAAATAGGGACCCAAAACAGCCTGCGCATTTTCATCCGCTTCAAAATTAGGTGTCATTACCGAATTCCAAGTGTGATTTGAGTCATTTTTAACCGGAACAGTTCTGAAATATTGATAAGACATAATGCCATTCAAGACCTGAACTTTGTCATTCAGTTTGATAACAGCTTCATCATACCTTGTTCTTTCTGATGCTTTTTTACGAAATGCTTCGTTAAAATCATCTTCCAAAACAAAACGCAGATTTCCATTTTTATCTGCAGGAAACAATTTGATTAAACTGGTAAATCCTTCGTCTGTAGCTTTGGTTTTAGCTCTCAGATCCTTCCCTACTTTCCCCGCAGTTTCGATTTTGATAATATTAACCTGAGCCCAGAACATCGGATCTATTGTTGCAGCTAAGAACCACTGATTAGCATCAAGATTCTGAAACTTACTTCTGCTTGTCAATTTGTGAAGAATATCAAGTGCCTGAGTATTAGCCGGAACAATCCGTCCTTCATAGTTCTGAACCAGAAGATAACCGAACTTGTCCGCATGTTCTTTATTGATTTCGATATTTTTCACCATTGCATCCGCATCAATCACCGTCGGATTTTTGCCGGAAGATGTAGGTTTCACTTCTGTAGAATGAGCGTGCCCATCGTGACTGCCATCTTTTCCGTGCATATCAATTTCTTGGGCATTAAATCCGAAACTTATCAAAATCAGAATCAATGTTGCCGCTTTTTTAGCGCTCACCTGCTTCAGCATTTTATTAAGATTCCAGAAACGAGAGCCTTTCCAGAACATTGTTACAAACATTCCCACGAACAGAAACGCATAACCAATGTAACTAATGAGCGTTCCCCAGAAATCGTGGTTCACAGAAAGAACTGTTCCTTTTCTGTCCGGGTCAAAACTCGCCTGGAAAAATCTGTAACCTTTATAATTTAGAACGTGATTCATATATATTTTGTATGGTGTTTCCTTTCCTTCATCCACAATTTTCACATGAGATTCATAAGCTGACGGCGAAGAACTACCAGGATAAGTTTCCATCACGAATTTATCTAATTTCAAGGCAAAAGGTTGTGTAGAATAGATTTTTGGTCCGAATCCAAGCATAATATCCAGTCCATCCACATGAATTTGTTTATAATTATTAGGATTACCCTTTTCAACAATAAGGTCAACGACCTGCTTAGTTTTTGGTCCGGCAACTTCTACTTTCAGCATATCCGGAACATCTTTATCTTTTTGTTTATCACCTTCGTATGCAACCAGTTTCCCTTTTTTAGTTCCTTCAGGAATTACTAATTTCAATTGATCGATGGTGTAAAGGCTTCTGAGCGCCAAAGGCTGGAATTCATCTTTTTTTGTGGTTCCTGTAGCTTGTGTAGCCATCGTCATATAAGAGGCGTCACTTGGTGTTTTGATATAAAGCTGTCCGTCTTTTTTCTGGAATTCGACAGCACCGTCAATAGAAGTTCTATTGTAACTCACCAAAGTTCCGTTGATATTCTGAACCTCGCCTTCAGCCAGATAAATGTTTTGTCGCCCACCCATATCTCCAGTGGAAACCAGATGCAGATATTCCTTACCATTATTATCCGCTTGCAGACTATCTTTTTTTCTCTGGATATAATCCAAAGCTTTTACAACAATTTTCTCTTTCCCTAGAAAATCATAAGTTGCCTGAAAATTGTGATGGAGCGGCGACATAAGGTAAGGAACATCGTGGTAATTCTGCTGATCTCCCTTCTCCTCAATTTTGATTTTGAAGAAATGTTTATCGGTCACAATTTCATTGGAAGTTTCGCCTTCCCGGATGTGCATTGTCC
>JAEXJU010000350.1 GCA_023448955.1 Bacteroidota bacterium | reverse complement strand
ACACGTGGTCCTGCAAATCCGATCAGCGCACTTGGCTCGGCAATAATTAAGTCTGCAGTCATTGCAAAAGAAGCTGTAATACCACCGAAAGTAGGGTCAGTCAGATAAGCGATGTAAGGCAAACCTGCATCGGAAAGCTGAACCAACTTAGCTTGAACTTTCGCCAATTGCATCAATGAATAAGCGGCTTCCTGCATTCTCGCACCACCAGACTGGCAGATAATCATATAAGGCAGCTTGTGCTTGATACAATAATCAATAGCTCTTCTGATTTTTTCGCCCATTACAGAACCTAAAGAACCACCTATAAATGCGAAATCCATACAAGAAATCACCATTTCCACACCGTTTACTTTTCCAGTCGCATTGCGGATAGAATCCGTCAGTTTGGTTTTAGATTTTACTTCTTTCAGACGATCTGTGTAAGATTTGGTATCCTTGAATTTCAGAATGTCAACACTTTCCACATCCGCATCCAATTCCTTGAATTTTTGGTCATCAAAAAGCATATCAAAATATTCTCTGCTCCCGATTCTTACGTGGAAACCATCTTCCGGAGACACAAAGTTGTTTGCTTTTAATTCTTCAGCTTCTATTATTTTTCCGGTAGGTGTTTTATGCCAAAGCCCTTTCGGAACATCTTTTTTGTCTTCAGTAGAAGTCGTAATGTTTTGTGTTTTCCTTTTAAACCAGTCAAATGCCATTGTCTTAGTATTAAGTAAAAAGTATTAAGTAAAAAAATACAAAGCTAATGTAATTTTTACATTTTACTTTGTACCTCTTACTTTTTACAAAAATTAAAGTGTATTAATATTGTTTAGGTCTTCGAAAGCCTGCGTCAGTCTCTTGATGTAGGTTTCCTCTCCTTTTCTTACCCAGACTCTCGGGTCGTTGAATTTCTTGTTTGGAGCATCTGCACCTGTTGGATTACCGATCTGATGTCTCAGATATTCGATCTGTTCTGTCATGTAATCTCTGATGCCTTCAGTATATCCGAACTGCAAATCTGTATCGATGTTCATTTTCACAACACCGTAGCTGATCGCTTCTCTGATTTCCTGAAGAGTAGAACCGGAACCACCGTGGAACACGAAGTTCACAGGCTTCTCACCAGTCCCGAATTTTTCCTGAACATATTTCTGAGAATTGTCAAGAATTTTCGGAGTCAGTTTTACGTTTCCTGGCTTGTAAACACCGTGTACGTTTCCGAAAGCAGCAGCAATTGTGAAGTTATCAGACACTTTCTTCAACACCTCGTATGCGTGTGCAACTTCTTCCGGCTGTGTATATAGTTTTGAGCTATCCACATCTGAGTTATCAACACCGTCTTCTTCACCTCCGGTAACGCCCAATTCGATTTCAAGCGTCATTCCCATTTTGTTCATTCTCTCGAAGTATTTTGCAGAAACCTCAAGGTTTTCCTCAATAGGCTCTTCTGAAAAATCTAACATATGAGAAGAGTAAAGCGGCTTTCCGTTTTGCTTGTAAAATTCTTCACTTGCATCCAAAAGTCCGTCTACCCAAGGTAATAATTTCTTTGCACAATGGTCTGTGTGCAGGATTACAGTCGCTCCGTAAGCTTCTGCTAAAGTGTGGATATGTTTTGCACCAGCAACAGCTCCTAGAACCGCCGCCTTTTGCCCATCGTTACTCAATCCTTTTCCAGCGTTGAAGATAGACCTCCGTTTGAAAACTGGATAATTACTGGAGCATTAAGTTTTGCAGCAGTTTCTAATGTTGCGTTGATATTACTAGAACCAATCACATTAGCTGCCGGAAGTGCGAATTGCTTCTCTTTGGCATAATCAAATATCTCTGTTACTAAAGAACCAGTGGCAACTCCTGCCGGAAATTTTCTGCTCATTTTTATTATATTTTTTAAGATTTTTTGGACTGTAAACTTACGAAATTATTAACAATTCAAATTTCATTTTTACATATCCTATGTTATAGATAATAATTTTTATTTTTAATTCCGCTTATCATTTCCCCAAAGCAGTTTTTGACGAATTGTTTCATAGAAACTGAAATTTTTCGGCTTAATGAGAAATAATGAAAAGTCTGCTTTTTCGATAATTATCTCACTCCCTACTTCCATATGATAAAGCCTGGAATCCAAAGCCAGCGTATATTCCGGAACCCGGCTTTTTACAGTAAGTTTAATTTTAGAATCATCTTTTACGATGAGCGGTCTAACATTTAAGTTATGAGGTGCTATTGGCGAAATAGCGAAGTTATCATTGGTCGGTGAGATGATTGGACCGCCACAGCTTAGTGAATAGGCCGTGGAACCAGTCGGTGTGGAAACTATCAAACCATCGCCCCAGAAAACATTCAGAAACTCATCATTGATGTAAGATTCTACGGTAATCATAGATGTCGTTTCTTTTCTGGAAAGGCTAACGTCATTCAATGCAAATGGAAAATCTATTGCTGTTTCACTGTTTGTAGATATTTTGATGACTGATCTTTCGCTGATATTGTAGTTTTTATCTAAAATTATTGAATCCAGCTCTTCAAAAATCTGATCTTTCCTGAAATTGGCAAGAAAACCTAATCTTCCTGTATTGACACCGATAATAGGAATCTCCAGATCCTGTATAAAAGTCAACGCGTTAAGTATAGTTCCGTCTCCACCAAAGCTGAAAACAATATTGACTTTTTTACTACACAACTCATCTTTTCCAGAAAAAGTGTCAAAATCTTTAGAAAAATTAAGATTATCTGCCATATCTTTATGAAGGACCACTGCCACTTCTCTCAGCGCAAGCTCAGAAATAAATTTATTAAGATACAGAAATGTATCCAGGTCTTTCTTTTGGGAATAAATGGCTGCCTTCATACTTTTAGATTTCCAAAAATTTCTGGAAAAATCCGAAACGGTCTTTCAACAGTTCTTCTTTTTCATCATTATAATGTTTATGAACCACTACATAACCGTATCTTTCAAAGGTCTCATCAATAGAGCTCAGATTTTCGTTACTGATTTTAAGCGTGATCTCAATGGAATCTTCTTTGATAGCATTAATAAACGTTCCATAGATTTTGCCATTATTACTTTCTACAATCTGAGAAATCTCTGTCATAGAATAATGCAATCCTGTGGTCTGAATCGTGAGAATCGCTCCGTTCTCAGAAAATAGAGGATACTTGGAAAATTCATTAAATATATCATCACAAGAGATGTATCCCAGATATTTTTCCTCTTTGGAAATCACCGGAATCACATTAGCATTGAAGGTATAAAAAAGCTTGATGCTGTCTAAAAGACTGCTATCTTCCATTATTGCGAATCGCTCATAATGGATATTGAGCGAGTCCAACTTGCCTTCGGGACTGTCTTCCAGAAAAGACTGACTGAGACAACCCAGAAAAACGCCCTTGTTTACTATGAATACGTGTGTATAACCAAATTCCTTAGCCACTTCAGAAGCTTCTTCAATAGAATCTCTGATAGCAAAGGCCGGATAATCTTTGGAAATGTAGTCTTTTATAAACATTATGCTAATTTACAAAAAATCCTTTGCGACAAAGCGTTTTAAAAATTTTTACAAATTTTTAACAAAACTATTGCTTTGTATTTATTTAAAAATATATCTTTGTCGCCTTTCATTTTTACTTTTTATTAGATTTATTTCAAACTGCGGCACTTTTGGTGCTTGCAGTTTTTTATTTTTTTAAACCACAAAGTCACAAAGCTTACTCACAAGGCTCACAAAATCAATTCAAATTGTGTTCATTGTGGCTTAAATTGTGTCTTTATGTTTATATTTTTACCAAGACTCTTCGCAAATTCCCAAATTACAATTCCGCCACAAACACTAACGTTAAGAGAATGTTTGGTTCCCAACTGAGGAATTTCCAAGAAAGTATCAATATTACTTAATGCTTCATCCGAAATTCCGTCCACTTCGTTTCCTAAAATCAATGCATATTTTTTTTCAGAATTAATTTCAAAACTTGTTATTATCTCACTAGACGAGGTTTGCTCGATACCAATAATTTCGAATTTGTCTTGTCTGAGATTTTCGATTGCTGTGTTAATATCCTTTTCAAAAATCCATTCTACACTTTCTGTAGCGCCCAAAGCAGCCTTATGGATTTCCCTGTGAGGTGGTTGCGGAGTAATGCCGCAAAGCACTATTTTCTCCACCAGAAAAGCATCAGCTGTTCGGAAAATGGCGCCTACATTATGCATACTTCTTACATTATCAAGAATGACGACCAGTGGAATTTTTGCTGTTTTTTTAAAAGTTTCCACATCTATTCTTCCCAGTTCTTCAAGTTTCAGTTTCTTTGTCATTGTCAGGATTTGTTTGAAATCAGGTTGATACTTCTTTCTATATTTTGAGAGATGGCTTCCATTGGGATGTCATTTTCATCATTATTAAACGGATCTTCGATTTCCTCGGCAATCAGCTCCAGGCTCATCAGAACATAATAAACAAACATTGTAATCGGAGCCATAAAAATACCCAGATTCACAACATTAGCAATGGGCAGAGCCAGGACATAGAAAATAATAAATTTCTTAATGAATGATGAATAAGAATAAGGAATTGGTGTGTTCTTTATACGCTCACAACCGCCGCAGACATCCAGAAATCCGGACAATTGGGTGTCCAGAAAAAGCATTTCCGTATCGGAGATTTTGCCTTCCTTTCTGAGTTGATATAATTTTTTTGTCAATAAAAATATCAATTCACTCGGCGGATGATGCTGTAATTCTTTAGCAAGATCAGAAAACTCTTCATCTAGAACCAGCCTGGTTGATTCTTTAGAAAGATGGCTTGATAAGAAATAAGGAAAAAACTTCAGATATTTCCCAATTTGCTGTCTGTTTTTGGTATCTGTTTCCGGGAGAATGCTGTTAATTTTGATAACGAAATTTCGGCTGTCGTTTACCAATTTTCCCCACAGTTTGCGGCCTTCCCACCAACGGTCATACGCCGTATTGGTTCTGAAAACCAACAATAAAGACAATACAAAACCCAACAAAGAATGCAGAAGTCCGACGTGGCTCACGAGTGATTTTGAGGTCAAATGCAGATATTCTACTTCAAGAAAATAAACGCCATAAGAATAAACACCGACCAGCAAAATCGTGGGAAACAGGATTTTCAAGGTGTCTGACTTATGCAGACTGATGAGAATCTTAAGGAAATTTTTTGTGTTATAGGCACGCATAGTCAAAATCGTATTTGCAAAGATAAGTGTTAGAAATCTTAATTTTCAGATAGACTTAATGGAAATATTTTTAAATTTAGGCTTTTAAAAACCATTCGATGTCAAATAAGGAAAAATTCATATCCGATCTTAATTCAAAATATAATCCCAAAGGCGAGCATATTATTCTTGGAAAAGGAATGCTGGACGGTGAGGTAATCCCGGAAGTCAATGTCTCGATTCCTCTGAAAACAATCAACAGACACGGCTTGATAGCCGGTGCAACCGGTACGGGAAAAACCAAAACACTTCAGGTTTTTGTGGAGCAATTGTCTCACGCAGGCATCCCAACATTGGTGATGGACATCAAAGGTGATCTCTCAGGAATCGCCGAAGCCGGAACAGAAAATGACATCATCAAAGACCGCTATTCCAAAACGCAATTGCCTTACTCGCCACAGCGATTTCCGGTAGAATTAATGACCATTTCCGGCGCAAAAGGTGTAAAGCTAAGAGCAACTGTATTGGAATTCGGGCCGATTTTATTGAGTAAAATTCTTGGATTGAATGACACGCAACAGAGTATTATTTCTATTGTTTTCAAATATTGCGATGACAAAGCTTTACCGCTGGTTGATCTGCAGGATTTGAAAAAAGTGTTGCAATATGTGACGGATAATCCGAATGGCAAAAAGGAATTGGCGGATAATTATGGCTCTATTGCGCCTTCATCTTTGGGCGCAATTCTGCGTTCGATTGTTGCAATGGAACAGCAGGGTGCAGCAACTTTTTTTGGCGAGCCAAGCTTTGACGTAGAAGATTTGCTAAAAACCAGAGATGGAAAAGGTGTAGTCAATATTTTCCGGGTGGATGACATTCAGAATAAACCAAATCTTTTCTCGACATTTATGCTTTCCTTATTTGCAGAAATCTATATGACATTTCCCGAGGAAGGCGACAGCGGAAGACCAAAATTGGTTCTATTTATCGATGAAGCGCAT
This sequence comes from Bacteroidota bacterium, assembly GCA_023448955.1. Classification (GTDB taxonomy): domain Bacteria; phylum Bacteroidota; class Bacteroidia; order Flavobacteriales; family Weeksellaceae; genus Epilithonimonas. The sequence goes on along the minus strand of JAEXJU010000350.1, from coordinate 8,897 downwards.
TTGATTTTTAATGAAGCATCGAAAGCGTTGCTATCTCAGATCGAAACGATGGTCAAATTGATTCGTTCCAAAGGTATCGGCATCTATTTCATTACTCAGATTCCGGGAGATGTTCCGGAAAACATACTGAGTCAATTAGGTTTGAAAATCCAGCACGCTTTGAGAGGTTTCACGGCGAAAGACAGAAAAGAAATTGATAAAGCGGTAGAAAATTATCCAATTACTGAGTTTTACAAAGCCAATGAACTCATCCAAAATCTCGGTATCGGAGAAGCTTTTGTCACGGCTTTGGATGAAAAAGGAATTCCAACGCCTTTGGTTCAGACTTATTTGATTTCGCCTGAAAGCCGGATGGATATTTTGACATCATCAGAAATTGACGAGCTTACAGGAGATTCGGATTTGGTAGCGAAATATGAAGAAACTATAGACAAAGAAAGTGCTTACGAAATTCTGAGTAAAAGAATCGAAGACCACACACAAACCGCAATTCCGACACCAACCAGAACTGCACAAACCAAAGAAGAACCAGGAATGTTTGAGCAGGTTATCGAAAGCCGGGCCGGAAAAACTTTTCTGAATACCTTGGCAAGAGAAGGGGCAAAGCTTGTCTTAGGAATGCTCGGGATAAAAAAAAGAAGATAGTAAACGCAAATTAATGGATTATAAACTCATTGAAAAACTACAGACACTTTTGCCGTTAGGCTATTTGTATTTGATTATTTTAGGAATACTGAGAGACGGTGTTTTTTTTTATATGCTGGGAATTAATTTCCTGAAATATTCTTCCATAATGGACATTCTGATCAGTCCACTTGCACAAATCACATCCCAACCCATTATTTTAGTAACGCTTATATTAATGGTCATCGGTTTTGTAATTTATTATAATTTTTTAGCTAATAACAGCCATAAAAAATGGGTTCGTGATTCTTTAGTAAGTAAAAAATATCTGAAAAAAAATCCAGATTCCAGTGATGAAGCTCTGAAAATACATATCAAGCAACAAGTTTATTTCGCTATTGCATTTATGATTTCTGCTTTCTTTCTTGGTGGCGGCGTTGGGATGGGAATCACTGTAAAAGAAAAGATTGCCAATAATACTTTAAAAATCAAACACAGAATAACCGATGATTCTGGAATTCAAAAAGATATTTACCTTATAGACTCTAATAGCGCTTATTATTTTTATGTCGAGAAAGGAAGTAAAATCGTCACAATTGTTCCGGTCGGCTCTATTAAAAAAATAGAATTGATTAACAACAAAATGTTTGAGGATGTCAGTTTTCTAAAACGTTTAACTTTGTAGCACGAAAAAATGTAGATGTACTCAATCATAGATATAGAAAGTAACGGCGCGCCATTTCGGAAAGAAAGCATTATAGAAATTGCCATTTATCGTTTTGATGGCCACGGAATTACAGATCAGTTTATCTCTCTCGTCAATCCAGAAGATGAGATTTCCTCATTTGTACAAAAGCTGACCGGTATCACACAGAAAATGGTCATTACTGCGCCAAAATTTCACGAGATAGCAAAACGTATTGTAGAGATCACCCAAGATTCAACTCTTGTAGGCCACAATATAGATTTTGATTACAGGATGCTTCGCCAATCGTTCAAACGGCTTGGTTATGATTTCACAATCAACACATTAGACACCATTCCATTAGCTAAAAAACTGATCCCTGAAGAGAAAAGTTATTCACTAAGTAAGCTTTGCAAATCCATAGGTATTCCTCTTAGCGAAGCGCATCGGGCAAGTGGTGATGCCAGAGCAACTTTAGATTTGTTTAAATTGTTATTAATCAAAGACAAAGACAATGAAATCCTGGAGTCGCAGCAGGAGGAAAATCACGCAAAAAATTACATCAGCAAAATCCAAATCCTTACAGAAGATCTTCCTAACGAACGTGGCATTCTTTATTTTCAGAATTCTGATGGTAAGATTATTTATTCTGATGTGGTAGATGATCTTTACAAATCTGCCAAGAGGGTTCTGGAGTCTGATAAAACCAGATTAAAAAAGATCCAGGAAGAAACTGAAAAAATTTCTTACGAATTAACAGGCACTGATCTGATAGCCAAACTAATGATGCAAAACAAAGGCATCCAAAAAAGGCAGTTTTTCAACTTTGGATTATTCTACCGCAAGAATAAATTCGTGCTTGAAAAAACTAAATCACAGGAAGAAAAACCTCTGCTGAAATTCAAAAGCTTTACACAAGGTCTGAAGGCTATCAACTATATCAAATCCAAAGAAGAACTGAAAGATTTTGTAGAATTTACCAATAAAATCAGTCTCAAAGGAAGAAACGAAATCTGGACATCATCCGGAAGAACTTTAGGAGAAAAGTCTTTCCTTATCCTGGAAAACGGAAAATTAACTGGTTTTGGTTTTTATGAATTGTATCATCAGATTCAATCTTTGGAAAAAATCAAAAAGCTGATGCTGCCGGTTTCCAAATTCACACTAGAAATTCAGAATGATTTGCAGTTGGGATTACTGAGAAATGAGTTTGAGGTTTCTCCACTTCCTGAAAAATAATTTCAACCACAAAACATACAAAAGTTATCTATTTGAAATCAGCCTTTGTTATTCCGTAGGAACCTGAACGGTTTAGATTCCTATGGAACGATAGTCTATAAAAAGATTGACTTCGACGAACCTAAAGATTGGGAGCGGAAGGTGGATTAAGCTACCAAAATAAAAACCAACCCAAAACATTGCAGGATTTACAGATAAACTCTAATTTTGCAAAAATTTTTTAACAAAGCAATGCAATATTTTAAACAAAGCAAAATCGGGAAAAAGGGAGCTGTAAGGTTCTCTAAGGTTTGGAATGTATAAAGAGTTGCGTGCATAAGATATCTATTGCGGCAGACTCTTTTTGTAAGAATCTGCCTTTTTATTTTTAAAAATCTACCTTATGACAAATCAGGATTTGCTGGCTATAGCAAAAGAATTCGGGACACCCGTTTATGTTTATGACGTTAATTCGATACGCGAACAATACGAAAAACTGACGTCTTCTTTCTCGAAGAACACCAGATTTTTCTACGCAGCCAAAGCTTTAACCAATATCAACATCCTGAAATACGTCGAAAAACTGGGGGCTTCTTTGGATTGTGTTTCTATTAATGAAGTGAAATTAGGTTTGAAAGCCGGTTTCTCCAATGACAGAATTCTCTTTACACCAAATTGTGTTGATCTTGCAGAAATCGAGGAAGCCATGTCTCTGAATGTTCATATCAACATCGATAACATTTCGATTCTGGAGCAATTCGGGAATAAATTCGGTGGTTCTTATCCGATTTTTGTGAGAATCAATCCGCATATTTTTGCAGGAGGAAATTATAAAATCTCAACTGGTCACATCGATTCCAAATTCGGAATTTCTATTCATCAGCTTCGTCACATAGAACGTGTGATGAAATCGACCAATATCAATGTGGAAGGTCTTCATATGCACACAGGAAGTGAGATCAAAGACCCGGATGTTTTCCTGCAAGGTCTTGATATTATGTTCGAATTAGCTGAACATTTCCCAAATCTGAAATATCTGGATATGGGAAGTGGTTTCAAAGTGCCTTATCAGGATGGCGATTTGGAAACTGACGTAAAATCTCTCGGAAAAAAAGTGAATGCTGCGATTAAAAAACACGAGGAAACTTCCGGAAAAAAATTCCAGCTTTGGTTTGAGCCTGGAAAATTCCTAGTAAGTAAAAGCGGGCATTTCCTAGTAAAATCAAATGTCATTAAACAAACCACTGCTACCGTTTTTGTTGGCGTAAACTCCGGTTTCAATCATTTGATTCGTCCGATGTTCTACGATTCTTATCACATTATCGAAAATCTTTCTAATCCGAAAGGTCCGGAAAGAATCTATACCGTGGTAGGAAACATCTGTGAGACAGACACTTTTGCGTGGGACAGAAAAATCAATGAAGTGAGAGAAGGCGACATTATTGTTTTCAGAAATGCTGGCGCTTATGGTTTTGAAATGAGTTCTAATTTCAACTCAAGATTAAAACCGGCAGAAGTTATGTTCTTAGACGGAAAAGCACACCTCATCCGAAAAAGAGACGAGTTTGAAGACCTATTGAAAAATCAGATTGAAGTTTTATAATAGGACTACCATTTGGCACAGATTTTCTTAAATTAAATCAAAATCAAACTCTATGAAATCATTACTATTCTCATTATGCTTAATGACAGGATCACTGGCCTTCGCACAAGTTGATGTTGAAGAAGGTATGGATAATATCCCGATGATTGATAATACTTCCAGCGCCGTAGCGTATAATGTTAGAGGAATTTATCAGGTAAAGGATAACAATTGCAAACCATCGCAGTTTAAAAGTCTGGTTTATCCGGGCGGTTCTGCTGCCTACATCCGGGATCTGAAAGAAAAACTTCAGCAAAATGTTAACTGGAATACTTATGTTATCAACGGTCTATTCTTCGTCAAATTGGATATTAATAAAGACGGTGTACTTACAAATGCAGAAGCCGGCCCTAAAGTAGCAAATAGTGATCTGTTTCTGAAGGATCTGAAAGAAGCCGCCACGAAAGTCAACAAAACCTGGACGCCTGCCAAATGCAATGGAAGTCCTGTTGATTCCAAAGCGATCATCAAGATTGATTTTTCTTCTATGAGCTATGATAACGCATTCAACTAAGACATTAAAAAACCGGAGATCTTTATTTATCTCCGGTTTTTTTAAATAAAAAAAGCATCCAGATGTGATCTGAATGCCTTTTTTCCGTCATTTGGATTTTCAGCGTTATTAGTTGCTGCAAAGCTAAGTGTTATTTCTAAGATACGAAATGAACCATGGTTAACAAATACGCTTTCTAATCCTGCTAAGTGCCTGGGGCGTAATGCCCATATAAGAAGCAATATGCTTTAATGGTATCTTTTGAAACAGGTCAGGCTGCTGTTTCAGCAGAGACAAATATCTTTCTTCAGCTGTCTCGCTAAGAAATGAGAATTCGCGATTGAGTTTTTCTACATAAAGGTGTTCCACAGTTAGCCTTCCTACCAGATTTCCGACTGGCTGTGTTCTGTAAATCTCCTGCAAGTCATCATAATGAATCTGCCAGACAGCCATATCCGTCAAAGCTTCTATATCGCATCTGGAAGGTGTCCTCTGTGTAAAAGAATCATAGGCCGTAAGAAACTGATTTTGAAATACAAATCTTATCGTCAACTCTTTATTTTCTTTGGTAAAGAAAAGTCTTGCAGCGCCACACTCAACAAAAGACAGGTAATTATCCACCTCTCCTTTTTCCAGGATGATATCTTTCTTTTTGTATTCTTTTCTGAAATTTTTCTCTACGAACGGACGCCAGTTTTCCTCTGTTAATGGGATATTTTTGGAAAGAAGATATTGCCGGATAAATTCCATAGCATTTATTTATAGATTGAATTCAGTTCCTGCATATACTCGTATGCTGTCAAATCAAATTTTACCGGAACAATACTGATATAACCATTTGCCAAAGCCGTTTCGTCCGCATCCTCGGATTCATCCATGTTATTGAAATAACCTGTCAGCCAGTAATATTTTCTGCCGTGCGGATTTACTCTTTCATCAAAGCTTTCTTCCCATTTGGCATCGGCCTGTTTACAGACTTTGATGCCTTTTATATCTTCTTTATTCAGTTTAGGAATATTGACATTCAGCACTACGCCTTTAGGCATCGGATTTTCCAGTGTTTTTAGAACGATATCTTTAATGAATTCTTCCGCCTGGTCAAAATCTGCTTCCCATTTAAGATCCGAAAGTGAAAAACCAATTGCCTGTAAGCCTTCTACTCCGGCTTCCACAGCCGCACTCATCGTCCCGGAATAGATCACATTAATGGAAGAATTTGCACCGTGATTAATTCCTGATACCACTAAATCCGGTTTTCTTGAAAGAATTTTATCCAAAGCCATTTTTACACAATCCACAGGCGTTCCGGAGCAAGAGAAATCTTTCTGAGGACCTTCAAGATTCAGCTCTTCATAGCTAAGTGTGGAGTTAATGGTAATAGCGTGTCCTTTTCCGCTCTGTGGGGAATTGGGCGCAACAACAACTACCTCTCCTATTTCATTCATTATGCTGATGAGTTTTCTTATTCCCGGCGCTGTGATTCCGTCATCATTGGTTACCAATATCAATGGTCTGCTCATAACTTTTACGTTTTATATATTCTTTGTAATTAATTTTCTGAAAATTCTCTCAAAAATAACCAATTTATAATACTTTAATTAAAATAAGGTGTTAAATTTGGTTTCGTTTTTGAATATCACCGTAACATTCAAAACAAACAAATTACTAATCCAAGTACAGATTTAAAATTATATGTTCAAAAAAATCAATTTTAAGAAACTTCTGATGTTTGCGCCGCTGATGACGCTGATGTTCTGTTTCAACTCTCCACAAAATGATGATGAAAAAATGCAGACCATTATGGTAAGCGTTCGTAATACACTTTCATATCTTCATTACAGCCCGAAACCTATCAATGATGCTTATTCCCAGGATGTTTATGATAAATATTTTGAAAGCATCGATGCCTCAAAAAGATATTTCCTTCAGTCCGATATGGATGAGTTCAAAAAGCATTACACAAAATTGGATGATTATCTGAACCAGGGAAATCTTGTGTTCTATAAAATGACTGTGGACAAACTCTATCAGCGTGTGGACGAAATTGACAAGATGACCCAGGATATCCTTTCCAAACCAATTAATCTGGATGAAGACGATGAGCTGATCCTGGAGCCGAAGAAAAGAATGAATCCTGCCAATGCAAAGGAACAGTATAACGAGTGGAAAAAATACATCAAGTACAACATCCTGCAGGAAATCGAAACGCTGAACAGCAAAGAAGAAGCTCAGAAAAAGAAAAAGGATTCTGTGGTTAATAATAAGCTGAAAGACACGATCAAGTATCAGCCGCTTTCTATGGAGAAAAAACGTGAAAAGGCGACCGCAGAAGTTAAAGATCTGATTACGGATTCTTTCAGAAGATTCAAAAAAAGAAAAAAAATGGATTGGTTTTCTGTATATATGAATGCATATACGGAAGTTTTTGATCCTCATACCAATTATTTCTCTCCTAAAAATAAAGAGGAGTTTGATATGACTTTCACCGGGAAAGTAATCGGAATCGGTGCTTTGATCCAGGAAAAAAGAGGTTATCTTTATCTTGGTGCTTTAACAATCGGAGCGCCAGCCTGGAAATCTAAACAACTTACAGAAGGCGACAAGATTTTGAAAGTCCGATCCAAGCCTAATGAAGAACCCGTGAATGTTGTAGGGATGCTTTCTGATGAGGCGGTAAGACTGATCCGTGGTGAGAAAGGCACACCTGTAACTCTGACTGTAGAGAAAAAAGATAAAACCATCAAGGAGGTGACAATGATCCGTGAGGAAGTAACTATTGAAGATACTTTTGCAAGAAGTATTGTTGTCAATTCCAAAAATGGTAAAAAGTACGGATTTATTTATCTGCCAAGCTTCAACGTAGAATTTGAGAAAGAAAATGGCGGCAGAAATGCTTCTGATGATATCAAAGCAGAGCTTATAAAACTGAAAAAGCAAAATGTTGAAGGTGTTATCCTAGACCTTAGAAGTAATGGCGGCGGTTCCCTTACAGAAGTGGGTGATATTATGGGATTGTTTATGAATTCCGGTCCTTATGTTCAGGTAAAAGACAGCCGCGGGAAGATCCAGGTTCTTAATAACAAATCCAATGAACCTGTCTGGACCGGTCCGCTTGTAATTATGCAAAACGAACTGTCTGCATCTGCTTCAGAAATCCTGGCCGGCGTGATGCAGGATTATGGAAGGGCTGCTGTTATTGGTTCACCTAGTTCTTTCGGAAAAGGAACGGTACAAACCTTTGTAGAACTAAACAGATTCTTGAACACGAATGATGATTTCGGATCTTTGAAATTAACGATTCAGAAATTTTACAGAATAACGGGAGAATCGACCCAAAGGAAAGGTGTAGAATCTGATATCAAGATGAAGGATTTCTTTTCTTATGCCGAAGTTGGTGAGCGCTTTGACCAATATGCTTTGCCTTGGGACAAAATTGAAGCTACAAGCTATAAAAAACTAACCGGGCTTAATGTTCCTCAGCTTCAGACTGAAATTGACAAACAGATCGCCAACGATAACAATTATAAGCTTTTGCAGGAATCTGCGCAATGGAAAGAAGCGCTGGATAAAGAAGAAACCATCACTCTCAACCAGACGAAATTTAATGAGCTGATGAAAACCAGAAAAGCACAAATTGATAAATTCAAAGCATTGGATAAGTTCAATAACGGTCTGAAATTCACACTTCATCCTGACGAAGCAGAACGCATCAAAAAAGATGAAGCTTTTGCCAAGAAAACCGAAAACTGGAGAAAAAACCTTGAACGGGATTTCTATTTAGAAGAAACGGTAGATGCGTTATCGAAAATCAAATAACAAAAAAGGAACTCAAAATTGAGTTCCTTTTTTGTATGTCATTAATATTAAGTTTTACTTCAAACTCTCAAAACTACGTTTGATAAAATCAGTCAGCTCTTTTCCTTTTAAAAGATTCTGAGATAATTTTGCCAGATCCAATGCCTGATTAATCATCGCTTTTTTATCATCATCATTATCTTTTTTCAATAATTCTCCGGCAAAATCTGAGTTAGCATTCACAACAAGGTTGTACATCTCCGGAAAACCGCCCATTGCGAACATTCCGCCTCCGCCAGTTGCCTGCATATCTTTCATTCTTCTGAAAAACTCCGGCTGGGTTAATGTAAACGGCGCATCTGTAGAATCCAAATCTTCTAGCTGAACTGTAAACTTGGTATCATTAATCGATTCCTCAATATTCTTCTTCAAAGTTTCCT